>CALYQH010000301.1 GCA_945283395.1 uncultured Ventosimonas sp.
TGGGAAAATTGCATTATAAGGGTAATTTGGTTGCTGTTATGAAGCAATATGATGGATAACTTATAGCTATTATTAAAGTTATACAACCATGAGAATATAAAGTTTTGTCAGTGATACAATTAGTTGTTAGGTTAATCTTGGTGATAAGTTTATCTTTTATTGCCAATGTAGCTCACTCACTCTGCCTAAAGAATATTGAATCGAGCGATTTAATGTCTAAGCAGGTGGTTTTTAAGGATACTGATGAGTTAATTCAAATTGCTTTAGACAAGCATTTAGGTAGTCAAATGCGAAAGGGTAGTGGATTAAAGCAAGTATATGGTCGTTATATTTATAGAGTGAGTTTATTAGATAATAAAAAAATTCGGTGGAATGTTGATTTTGACGCACAAACTGGAGAAATAATAAGCAATATGATCGATTAGTTACTGTTTATTTTTTGGCTATCTATCTGAAAATAAATAAATTTACTGTTAGAAAAGGTGTTATAAAAATGTATAAACAAAATGTTAAGCTTATTTTAATAGTTTTATCGTGCCTAATTTCATTTGTATATGCAGATGATTTTAAGAAAGGCTGTGATATTAAAGCTAGTGAAATTCAAAAACAAATTGATTATGCTCAGGCGCATGGTAATGCCCAAAAGGTAACAGGATTAGAGAAAGCCTTAGCAGAAGTTAAAGAAAATTGCTCAGAACAAAAGATAGTTACTGAACTTAAGAGAAAAATTGCAGACAAACAACAAAAGGTAGCAGAACGTGAGGCTGCTCTTAAACAAGCACAAGCTAAAGGTAAACCTAACAAGATAGCTAAGCAGCAGAAAAAATTGGTTGAAGCTAAGCAAGAGCTAGAAAAGGCTCAACAGGAATTTGCCATTTATTCAAAGTAAGTTGATGAGCAAACAAAAAGGCTAATCTATAGTTAGGTTAGCCTTTTTGTTTTGTAGAAAAAAGCTAAATAGATTAACATAATGAGTTATTTGTCATATAGCTCAATAAAACAATATAGGTCGATATATTATATGTTTACTGGAATTATCCAAGCAATTGGAACCATAAAGCAACTTGAATCTAAGCAGGGTGATCTGCATTTACAGTTTGCAACAGGCAAATTAGACTTAACTGATGTAAAGTTAGGTGATAGTATTGCAGTTAATGGGGTATGTCTTACAGTAATCGAATTAGAGAAACAAACTTTTTGGGCTGATGTGAGTGGTGAGACACTCAAGTGTACAACTTTTAATAATCTTCAGATAGGACAAAAAGTTAATTTAGAAAAAGCTCTTACGCCAACTACTCGTTTAGGTGGACATTTAGTGAGCGGCCACGTCGATGGTGTTGGTAAAATTGTTGAGATTAAACAAGCAGCGCGTTCCTTATTTTTTAAAATTAAAGTACCAGTAGAGTTAGCTAAATATATTGCTATTAAAGGCTCGATTACGATTGATGGTACTAGTTTAACAGTGAATGCGGTAGATAACCTTAATTTCGATTTAAATATTATCCCCCAGACTTTAACAGAAACTATATTTAGTGGATATAAAGTGGGACAATTAATTAATATAGAGGTTGATTTGTTAGCTCGCTATATAGAACGATTATTAATGGCTTCAAAATCACAATCGCTAGGTGAACAACCAGCCTGTCATTTAACGGAATCTTTTTTGATAGAGCATGGCTTTATTCGTTAATATAATTGCATTAAGCATGATCTAAGGAATAGGAAAAGTCTGATGAAAATACTAATTGTAGAAGATGAGCAATTATTAAGACATCATTTAAATGTAAGGTTGTCTGATATAGGGCATATTGTTTCTGCGGTAGCTACTGCTAAAGAAGCATTACAACAAGCTATAGCAAATAATTATGATATAGCCATTATAGATATTGGTTTACCTGGTGGGACTGATGGATTGGAATTAATTCGGCAACTACGCGCTAATGATTATACGTTTCCTATTTTAATCTTAACTGCGCGTGGCAGTTGGCAAGATAAAGTTGAGGGGCTAAGTACGGGGGCAGATGATTACGTAGTTAAACCTTTTCAATTTGAAGAGTTAGAAGCACGACTAAATGTTTTAAATAGAAGAGCATCAGGCATAGTGCAACCTATATTAACAGCGGGTAATCTGCGTCTTGACTTAAATAGAAAAAGAGCTTTTTGTGGCGATAATCCATTACAGCTGACAGCTTATGAATATAGATTGCTTGAATATTTAATGCGCCATCATCAACAGGTAGTAGAAAAAGAAAGGTTGATGGAGCAACTTTATAAAGATGAAGAAGAACGGGATAGTAATGTTATAGAGGTTTTAGTAGGGCGATTACGCCGTAAATTAGAAACTCAATGTGGTATTCAGCCTATTGAAACAGTACGGGGGCAAGGTTATTTATTTAAGGAGCCATGCCATTGATTATTCGCTCGTTTCGGGTACGTTTGATTGCTTGTTGTGCGATTTTTCTTGCTATATTCCTAGCAGGACTAATGCCTATGATAAGAGAAGCTTTTGACCAAGCAGTACAACGTTTTTCTAATGTCAGGTTAGAAGAAGAAGCTAATGCACTTATTACTGCAGCTAAAGTAGTAGATGGTGAATTAACTTTGCCCGACACTTTACAGGATTTAAGTCTGAATACTGTAGGGCGAAATGGACGATTAAGTTATATTTATACGCAAAAAAATAATAATAAAATTACAGCGCTCACCTCTACAATTAATAATACTGCCACAGAAAATGATATCAACTTAAATACACCAGTAGACAAAGACATCACCTATGCTAAGAAAGTTGAGGATTTTGATGCTAATCTAACAGACAGTAGAGTTACCAAAGGTGATTTTAGATTATCAACAGATTCGTTAGGACGCCATTATTACGT
>CALYQH010000302.1 GCA_945283395.1 uncultured Ventosimonas sp.
GATTTTTATTAGTGAACCAAAGAGATATGTTATTACTATTAAGGAGGAATAAGGTTAATGTATAAACTTTGTTTTTATGTGCCAGAATCTCATTTAGAGTTAGTAAAACAAGCAATTTTTTCTACAGGTGCAGGTCACATTGGAAATTATGCCAATTGTTGTTGGCAAGTATTAGGCGAAGGTCAATTTAAACCATTAGTAGGAAGCACTCCTTTTATAGGACAGACTAATGAATTAGAATATGTTGCAGAGTGGCGAGTAGAATTAGTGGTAACAGACGAATTAATAACACAAGCGGTAACTGTTTTAAAAGCAACTCATCCTTATGAGACTCCTGCCTATGATGTTGTTAAACTCGCCCCCTATTAATATTATATACCACAGTCTGAAGCGAAAAATAGCTCTTCAGTTATTTGTTGTTTATTACCTTTTTCAGTAAATTTATAGCTTAATATAGCGCCTCTTTTAAGAAGATCACGATAACCAGTATTTTTACATACACTTTCCGATAGCTGTTTTCTAGTTGTTTTTGGATATTGACGCATTTCGGCAGCTTGTTTCTTAGAAACTTCAATATGATTAATTAGCGTGTTATCTTGGACAGTATAGCCTTTATCTGTCAAGTCAGTATTGATTTTTCTTGGAGTCCCTACATTACTTTTTTTAGCCACTGCTTGTAAGGTTTGTTGAAGATTATATTCTTTTAGTGAAGAAGCTTCTACTGTTACAAATGGTATAGTTAGGCACATAGCAATAACAAGAGAGCATTTCATTAACAACTCCTAGCGTGGGAAAAATAAATTATAACTTTGGTAGCTTAACATTTAAATAAGACCGTGAATAGCGTGAGAAGTTTTGTTATAATTCGCCACTTTAATTTTCCTTGTATCCTCTTTCGATTTTATCTTCATGAAATTTATTGTTAAATACTTTGCTGAGATTACTATAAAGAGTACTCCGGTACGTAAACAATTTGTTGGCCAATTAGCAAGAAATATTCGTACCATCTTAAAAAAGTTAGATCCGCAAGTGGAAGTAATTACTAAATGGGATAATATTGAAGTTAATACTTGTATTGATAATCCTAAAATACAAGCCCAATTTATTGAGAAACTAACCTGTACGCCAGGCATTAGTTCACTGCTGCAAGTAATTGAATACCCATTAGGGGATATAGAAGCTGTTTTGGATTTTTGTAAAGAACACTTTGCAAAACAATTAATTAATAAAACCTTTTGTGTCCGTTGTAAAAGATCAGGCAAACACCCTTTTACATCAGTGGATATAGAGCGTCAATTAGGTAAGCTTTTAATGCAAACGGGTTTGCCTAAAGGGGTATCTTTGACTCATCCTGCCATAGAAATAAAGCTGGAAATACGCAACCAAAGTGTTTATCTGGTTGAGCAGACCTATAAAGGTATTGGAGGTTATCCTTTAGCATCTTTAGATCAAGTCTTAGTACTAATGTCTGGCGGCTATGACTCAACAGTAGCAGCTTATCAAATGATTCGTCGTGGATTATTATCACATTTTTGCTTTTTCAATTTAGGTGGTCGAGCTCATGAGTTAGGAGTTATGGAAGTAGCTCATTTTCTATGGGAAAAATATGCTAGTTCACAAAGGGTTATGTTTATAAGTGTACCTTTTGAGAGAGTGTTAGGTGAAATTCTCACGAAAATTGATAATAGTCAAATGGGAGTTATATTAAAGCGTATGATGTTAAGGGCTTCTACTTTATTGGCTAATAGGTTTGAATTGAACGCTTTAGTAACAGGTGAGTCTATATCTCAAGTATCGAGCCAAACCTTAACTAATCTTACGGTTATTGATCAGGCTACTGATATGTTGGTATTGCGCCCTTTAATAACTAATCATAAAGAGGATATTATTGCTACCGCCGAGCAAATAGGCACAGCTGAATACGCCAAACATATGCCAGAATATTGTGGCGTTATTTCTGTTAATCCTACTACAAGAGCTAAATTAGATCGTGTTACAAAAGAAGAACAATCTTTTGATTTTGCATTGTTAGAAGAGGCAGTTCGGCAGGCTAAATGGGTTACCATTGATCAAATCATGGATGAAATAGATAAAGATATAAAGGTAGAGCAAGTAACAAAAGTTATTGCAGGGCAGATAGTGTTAGATATACGTCATCCTGATCAAGTAGAAATTCAACCGTTATCAATTGAAGCTGTAGAAATAAAAACTATTCCTTTTTATGCTATTAATCAGCAATTTAGTAAATTAGATGAAAATCGCCAATATCTACTTTATTGTGATAAAGGTGTGATGAGTCGTTTGCATGCCCATCATTTACTGAGTGAGGGGCATACCAATGTGCGTGTTTATCGTCCTTAAATATAGTTCATTTTTTGCCTTTGGTGATAAACATCACCCTCCCGATGCTAAAAGTTAGCTATTTACCAGCTGTTAAACCTTTTACATTAATGAATTTAATCGAGATTTTATTGTGATAGAAAAACTAAGAAATATCGCCATTATTGCCCATGTTGACAATGTAAAAACCACCTTAGTGTATAAGTTATTTAGGCAATCAGGTACGTTATAGCGTAAAGAAAGAGATTCTGAACGTATTATGGATAGTAATGATCAAGAAAAAGAGCGTGGTATCACTATTTTGGCTAAAAATACTGCCATTAACTGGAATGGTTACCACATCAATATTGTAGATACCCCGGGGCATGCTGATTTCGGTGGAGAAGTAGAACGGGTAATGTCTATGGTAGATTCAGTACTTCTATTAGTAGATGCGGTTGATGGCCCTATGCCCCAAACACGTTTTGTTACCCAAAAAGCTTTCCAAGCAGGTTTAAAGCCTATCGTAGTAGTTAATAAGATAGATCGTCCTGGGG
>CALYQH010000303.1 GCA_945283395.1 uncultured Ventosimonas sp.
CTCCTTTAGAGTTACATAATGAAACTACTGAACTGGTGCGCAAGTGGTTATTAGCAAATACTAATTAGCATGTGCTAATAGCTGGTTAGTAATAGAGCTAACGCGATGTTAAATTGACTGGTTATAAATATCATTCTAGATTGTAGTCTCACTCGTTATAGTTGTTTGCCTAGGGTTTATGGGGCCTAGTTAAAAACTCATGAGACTGCATTTCTAATAAGCGGCTTAGTGTTCTTTGAAAAGCAAATTCTGAACGTATGCCTATATATAAATCTTTTAGTGGAACTTCTGAGGATAAAATAAGTTTTACGTTTTTATCATAAAATTCATCAACTAAATAAATGAAACGAGTAGCCATATCCTCTTTGGAATTATCTAACTGTTCTACGTTAGAAATAAGGACGGCTTTATAAACTTTGGCTATATCTATGTAGTCGTTTTGGCTGCGAGGACCATCACAAATATCTTTGAATTCAAACCAGACGGCAGTACTACATACTTTTTTAGCATGGATGACTCTATTTTCAACAGATAAATCCACATTCTCTTTTGCATCAGTTGCCTCTGAATTAAGATTGTTAAAGGTGTTTTCAAGTTGTTGCTCAGCTGCTTCATCATTAGGACAGTAATAAAGATTGGCTTTTTCAAGTACTCTTAAACGATAATCAATACCGCTATCTACATTAATCACTTCAGTGTATTCTTTGAGGAGGGCAATAGCTGGTAAAAAACGCGAACGTTGTAATCCATCTTCGTATAAGCCATCAGGTACTATATTAGAGGTAGCCACTAGGGTAACGCCGCTTTTAAAAATTTCCTCAAAAAGTGTTCCTAAAATCATCGCATCGGCAATATCGGAAACAAAAAATTCATCAAAACAAATAACTTTGCTTTCTTTAGCTATCCTTTCAGCAATAAGCGTTAGTGGATTTTTGTGACCTTTAAGTGTGGTTAGATCCTCATGAACTCTTTTCATGAAGCGATGAAAATGGGTACGAATTTTTTCTTGAAAAGGCAGAGATTCAAAGAAAATGTCCATAAGATAAGTTTTTCCACGTCCTACCCCGCCCCAAAAGTATAATCCCTTAATAAAGTGACGTTTATGAAAAATTTTAGCTAATAAACTTTTGCTTTTGTTATGAGCTTCTACTAATTCATTATAAAGACGTTGTAGATGATTAACTGCGTTTTCTTGAGCAGCGTCTTTAGCAAAATCTGGGCGTTTTAAGTCTTGTTGATAACGAGAAAGAGGTGTCATAATAATTGATAGAATAAATGACTAAAATAGTAGGTTAATAAATTGCCTTAAATTATACGCTATAACTAGGGGATAAAGTAAAGAATACTTTTCTAATAGATAAGCTAGTCGTATGATATACAGCTTAACGTTTATATTATTACTATGATAAAAGGGATAATCCCATGGCTTTTGAAAAATCTAATAAGTTGGCTAATGTTTGTTATGATATTAGAGGACCAGTTTTAGAGCACGCTAGAAGATTAGAAGAAGAAGGGCAACGTATATTAAAGTTAAATATAGGTAATCCTGCTACTTTTGGTTTTGAAGCACCTGATGAGATTCTACAAGATATGATGCGTAATCTCTCAACTTCACAGGGTTATAGCGATTCAAAAGGATTATTTAGTGCTCGCAAAGCGGTAATGCAATATTATCAACAAAATTTAGTTGAGAATATAAGCGTTGAAGATATTTATTTGGGGAATGGTGTTTCTGAGCTTATAGCCATTGCTTTACAAGCCTTAGTTAATAATGGTGATGAAGTATTAATACCCGCCCCTGATTATCCCCTATGGACGGCAGCTACTACGTTAGCAGGTGGTAGAGCTGTACATTATTTATGTGATGAGCAAGCTAATTGGTTCCCTGATATTAATGATATTAAAGCTAAAATTACCAAAAATACTAAAGCTATTTTATTAATTAATCCCAATAATCCAACCGGGGCAGTTTACTCAAAAGAATTGTTATTAGCTATTATAGAAATAGCTCGCCAGCATAACCTTATTATTTTTTCTGATGAAATCTACGATAAGATTCTTTACGATAATGCTAAGCATACAATGATTGCGTCATTAGCTTCTGATGTAGTAATTGTCACTTTTGGTGGAATTTCGAAAGTTTATCGTTGTGCCGGATTTCGAGCAGGGTGGTTAGTGATTTCAGGTGCTAAACATCTTGCTAAAGGATACATTCAGGGTATTGACATGCTATCCAATATGAGGCTTTGTGCTAATGTCCCCGCACAACACGCTATCCAAACAGCATTAGGTGGTTATCAAACTATTTATGACTTAGTAAAGCCTGGTGGAAGACTTTATGAGCAGCGTACCAAAGCAAATGAATTATTGAATGCTATTCCTGGTGTTAGTTGTGTAAAGCCTATGGGGGCTTTATATGCCTTTGTTAAATTAGATCCTAAAGTTTATCCTATCCGTAATGATGAAAAATTTGTGTTAGATTTATTATTACAAGAAAAAATGCTAGTGGTGCAGGGTACGGCATTTAATTGGATTCATCCTGATCATTTCAGAATAGTTCTTTTACCTAGAGTAGATGATATAGAGCTAGCTATTTCAAGTATTGAGCATTTCTTAAAAACATATAAACAATAGATAACTGAGCGCCTTTAGCAGCTAGCTAAGTTTTTTCAAATAACTTTAAAAAACTGGTTAACTGGCAAAAGGCGACTTTTTTCATCTTTTAGTAGAGTTAGATGTTTTAAGGGCTTTAGGTTTGAGGTGATAATTAACAGTTTGCTTTACTTTAATAGTTAAGTTATTTTTGTGATATAGCCTAATAACCTAGCTAGTACTATTATTTAACTAGGTTGACTGTTTAGTATTTTAAGAGATA
>CALYQH010000304.1 GCA_945283395.1 uncultured Ventosimonas sp.
TTGGTAGTTTGCGGGGAAATCTGCCTTTTGGGGAGTAGTAGTTTTATCTTTTTTTCGAGTGTTTTCTAAATTTTCCAATTGGTTAGCAAAATTATCCCAAAATGGTTGGTAAATTGTTTCAAAAGCTCTTTGTCTCATAATTTGTTACTAATCTCTTGAGTTTGATCTGTTCCCAATAGATATTGAGCTATTTGATAAAGGCGTTCTTCCGTTTGATTATTGTTTAATTGGAAGTATTGACTAAGGATACTCGCCAGTTCTAAGCGGCGCTCAGCTGATAATGTTTTATTACGTTCAGCGAAAGCTAGAATAATTTGTTGCTCTTGTAAAGTTAAGGAAAAGGGACAAGCAACAGCAGAAACACTTGGTGGTATATTATTGAATATAGATTTCTCCTCGTTATAAACCACCAGAGTTCCCGCAGCAATATCACCTAGTCTTTTAAATTCTTTGCTAGTTAAGGATGTAATTAGACCTAAACCATAGCTAAAAGAGGGGAGAATATCAACCGATCTTAACAAATTTCTAAGGATTGATGAGGTCCAACTAATAGGTGTTCCATCATCGTGGATGACTTTAATATTACAAAAACGTTTGCCTAAAGATTGACCATTATTGAGTACTTCAAATAATACAAAGTACCACCAATAAAGTAGAAATAGGAAGATAAAAATAAAACCTAACAGATAACCCCAAGCTTTAAGCCCAATATAACTTCTAAAGAATTGAATAATTATTATAAAAACAATAGCAATCCCGATCTGTACTAAAATATCTATTAGTAGAGCTATAGACCTGATAATAGGACTGGCAGGGCGAAATAGTAAATTAATACCCTCTGGCGTTTCTATTTTGTAATAAGTATCCAGCTTAGCCAGCATAGTCATTTAGTTTATCCAATTAAAATGAGCTGAAACAAAGAGGTAATATTAACAATTCTTTATTAATAAGCCAATATATTTAACAAAGCTGATAAAATCAAATAATCTTGTTAAGATAAAATTATTATGGGTCTAGCATGAGTGCAAGCATTTTTTGGTATGACTTTGAAACAACAGGGATTAATCCTCAGTGTGATAGACCTTTGCAGGTGGCTGGGGTAAGAACTGATTTAGAGTTAAATGAAATAGCAGAACCTGTGAATTATTATTGCCAACTGGCTGATGATATTTTACCTCACCCAGAGGCTTGTTTAGTGACAGGAATTACTCCTGACTTATTAGTTAATAAAGGAATAAAAGAGGCAACATTTTTTAATCTTTTAAATGAGCAACTGATAGTTCCTCAAACGTGTACGGCTGGCTATAACACGCTAAGGTTTGATGATGAAATAACACGTTATGGATTTTATCGTAATTTTATTGATCCTTATGCTAGAGAATGGCAAGGAGGTAACAGCAGATGGGATCTTATAGACCTTATTCGTACTACTTATGCATTAAGACCTGAAGGCATTGAATGGCCAATGCTAGAAGGACAAGCTAGTTTAAAGCTGGAGTTATTAACGAGCGCTAATGGACTTAGTCATAGCCAAGCACATGATGCATTATCAGATGTGAGAGCTACAATTAGTTTAGCTAAGCTGATTAAAACTAAACAACCTAAACTTTATCATTATCTCTTTAAACTCAGGGCGAAAAGAGAAATACAGCAGCGTATAACTTTATTAAAGCCATTAGTGCATATATCTGGTCGTTTCTCTGCAGTTAGAAGCTATTTGTCGATAATATTACCTTTAGCCTGGCATCCGATAAATAAAAATGCTTTGATTGTATGTGATTTGCAACGAGATATAAGCCCGCTATTAACGTTGTCAGCGACAGAGTTAGCTAGTTATCTTTATACAAAGCATGAAGAATTACCTACTAATATATTACCTATTCCTTTAAAACTACTTCATATCAACCGATGTCCTGTAGTAGCACCGTTAACAGTATTGAGGACACAAGATATTGAAAGATTAGCGCTCGATTTAAATTATTGTTTTAAACAAGCGGGTTTATTGAGACAACAAGTTTCTATATGGCAAGCTAAATTAATAGAACTTTATCAGCAAGAGAAAATGTTTACAACTACTATAGATGATCCTGAACAACAACTTTATCAAGGTTTTATTTCGGAAAGGGATAAAAAACAATGTGATTATATAAGAAAAGCCAAAGCTGAAAGGTTAGCAGCTGAGAAGATTAGTTTTGAAGATGAGAGATTAACAACTCTGCTTTTTAGGTACAGAGCTAGAAATTATCCTGCGTCTTTGTCACCTCAAGAGCAACTATCATGGTGGCAATTTTGTCAACATAGGTTAAGTGATCCAACCTTTGGAGCACCTGTTACTATAGCTAATTTCCTTGCTTTGAATAAACAATTAATGGCTCGCTGCGATAGTAACCAACAGCACATCTTATTAAAATGGCAAGACTATATACAGACCTTAGCACAACAATATCATCTGGCAAAAAATTAAATAGCATGTATTAAATAAACTATTTAACACAATAATACATTTTATAGTTACTCGATTAACCATTAACAAACCCTCTAAATTAATAGACTTAGCAAAATATAAAATTGTACAATAGTTGGCTGTTGGAATGTTGGAGCTTTTATGAACACCTATAGATTAGTTATTTCTTGTCCTGATGGCATTGGTATTGTAGCTAAGGTAAGTGGCTTTATAGCAACTTATAATGGTTGGATTATGGAGGCTAATCACTATTCCGATTTGGCAAATGGTCAATTTTTTATGCGCTATGTGATTCAAGCTGATTCATTGCCTTTTGAATTGCCAGACTTTAAGCAAGCATTTGCCCCTTTAGCAGATCAATTTAGTATGATGTGGCGTATTACTGAATCAAGCTATAAGAAAAAAGTT
>CALYQH010000305.1 GCA_945283395.1 uncultured Ventosimonas sp.
ACCATGTAATGTCCACATGTTATCATTAGGTTCACAACGAGTTACCGTACCGTCTTTAAGGCGAATAATACCATCTTGGTCTCTTTTAATATAACGCGCATTACCTCTATAATGAGTTTGATGTGCCACAAATTCAGCATTATCAACTTGCGCCTCACCATTGCCTAATTGTACTTCTGCATCATCACCAACAATTAAAGCTCCTTTATCTCTTAATCTAACATTACCTGTTAATTTACCAACATTCTCTATACGATAAAGGTCAGCTTGTTGAGCTTCAGCTTGAATTGATCCTTGTTGCAATATCACATTACCGGCTAACGTACCTATTTGTTTATCTTCATTATAGCGAGAGGCATTAGCTGAAATATAAGTAGGTGCTTCACCCGGCGGGGTTTTATCATCCATACCTGCTCTTTGTGGTTCTACATAACTGCCCTCACAATAAAGACCAATCTCAGCTAACTGTGCAGGAGTTAGTTGATCTCTTGGCACCCAATCTAAATGGCTAAAATCTTGGCTACGACTTGTTAGCACTTTACCTTTATTTTTATAAGCCAATTTATTATCAGCCAGTTTCGCCTGTTTGTTTTTATTACCGCTCTTAACTATTACTGTAGGATCGGAAACAGTATTGGGACGAGGAGGTAAATGTGTAGATCTAGTGGCTGTAGAACAATCCCATCCCCCTGACGCGGAGGAATGACAAGCATATTGCTCATCAGCAAAAATAACAGGTACCATAACCAAAGGTTGTAATATAAAGAAACTGCCTGTTACTAATAACGGTATTTTTTTGTAAAAAACGGTAGTCCTAACTGCCATCTTAAATTAATCCACAATTTCTATAACCCAAAGGGTAAATATACACTCGATGATTGAGTAAAGATAGTGGATAATAAAGCATCGGTGCTTTAAGTGCTAGTCCTTTGGAGAAGTAATTTATGAAAACAGACTTGCGACTTTCACAATTAACTATTTGGTTATCCTCTTTAACTCTTAATCTGCCTTATTTCAAAGGCAAACTTACCAGTGCTGCTATAACATTAACACCAGCTAGTAGTGATGCTAGTTTTCGTCGCTATTTTAGACTAAAGTTAGCAAACCACTCGCTGATTGCGATGGATGCACCGCCACCACAAGAAAATAAATCATGCCAACCCTTTGTTTATATAGCAGGCCTACTTGCCAAACAAAGAGTCAATGTTCCTAATATATTGGCTAGTGATCTTGAGCAAGGATTCATTTTGCTTTCCGATCTAGGTACTCAAACATGGTTAGACATACTCACCCCGCAAAACGCGGATGGGCTATTTGCACAAGCAATCGATAGTCTTATCAAATTGCAACAAGCACCGTTAACTGCAAAGCTCCCCCATTATAATGAGGCACTACTACAAAGGGAATTATCTCTTTTTCCCGAGTGGTATCTTAACAGACATTGTAACATTGTCTTAACAGAAACTCAGCAACAACAATGGCAAAAAATGTGTAATTTTCTTATTAAAAGTGCTTTACATCAGCCTCAAGTGTTAGTCCACCGTGACTATATGCCGCGCAATTTAATGTTGTCTGATCCTAATCCTGGCATATTAGATTTCCAAGATGCCGTATATGGGCCTATTACTTATGATATTACTTGTCTATTTAAAGATGCTTTTATAAGCTGGCCTGAGCCTTATGTCGTAAAATGGTTAAAAACTTATTGGCAACAAGCTAAACAACAAGGTATTAATATACATCAACAATTTGCTGATTTTTATTTAGCGAGTGATCTTATGGGAGTACAAAGACATCTAAAAGTTATAGGAATTTTTGCTCGTATTTTACATAGAGATAATAAACCTCGCTATATCAATGATGTGCCTCGATTTTTTAACTATCTTAAGGAAGTAATGAACCGTCGCCCTGAGCTTAAAGATTTACAAAATCTACTAGCTGAGCTACCTTTAGAAGAGCAAGCCTAATAATGAAAGCCATGATTTTAGCAGCAGGAAAGGGAAAAAGAATGCGCCCTCTTACTCTTACCACACCTAAACCTCTTATTCCGGTGCAAGGAATACCTCTTATTGAGCATCACATTAAGGCGCTTAGTAAAGCAGGATTTAGTCAATTAGTTATTAACCATGCCTGGTTAGGACAACAAATTGAAGACTTTCTAGGCGATGGTAGCCAGTATGGTGTTTCCATTAAGTATTCCCGCGAAAGTTCACCACTTGAAACTGGGGGGGGAATTTTAAAAGCCTTACCTTTATTAGGCGAGCAACCCTTTTTAGTAGTCAATAGTGATATATTTTGTGATTATCCTTTTGCCCATCTTAATCACTCTATGGATCATCTTGCTCATCTCATACTTGTTAATAATCCTCCCCACGTTGCACAAGGTGATTTTGGATTAAAAAAAGATTTAGTCATAAATAACGCCTGCCAACAATTCACATTTGCTGGTATTTCCATTTTACATCCTAAACTCTTTGCCAACTGCACAGAGCAAGCTTTTAAATTGGCGCCCCTACTCAGAGAGGCTGCTAATCAACAGCTAGTAACAGGTGAATTATTTGGCGGTTACTGGCAAGATGTAGGTACTATTGAAAGGCTTCAAGCTGTAGAACAATATTTAAAAAATCATCCAATATAGATTAAACTATTAGCTTGTAGTAAGGAGCTCTTATGCCTAAACCTGATCGACTTTTTGCTAATCCTCTAGAGAAAATTACAGATTTTGTATTTAATGAAGAAGTGGTTAATGTCTTCCCTGATATGATTAAAAGATCTGTACCAGGCTATCCCACTATTGTGGAAAACATTGGGGTTATAGCTGCTCATTATGCCCAACCTTATAGCTTACTTTATGATTTAGGAAGCTCCTTAG
>CALYQH010000306.1 GCA_945283395.1 uncultured Ventosimonas sp.
TATCTTCTAGTATCCTTATACAATAGTCTATTTATATTAATGTAAAATTGAGTTTATAAATGCTTTCTTTTAGAAGATTATCTTGCAATAACATTGTCTTTATTATTGTTTCAGCCGCGGTCTTTACTTTTTTTCAGAATATAGCTTTTTTAAACAAAGTGATTCATTTATTGAACATGGATGATAAAAGTAGTTATTTATTGATATGTTCTTTTATTATTTTTCTATTTTGTTCTCTAAATATATTATTTTCTTTGTTATTAATAGGTTATTTAAGGAAACCTATTATTATTTTGTTACTTTTTTTAAGTGCTTTAGTTGATTATTTTTCTTATTTTTATGATATTTACATTGATAAAGACATGATTAAAAATGTCTTACAGACAACGGTAGGAGAGGCTAGCTCATTAATTACTGTTAAGCTAATCACATGGATAATAGTTTTTGCTCTATTACCCAGTCTATTAGTTGCTGTTACTAAGATTAATATAACTAAACCCTGGCACCGTAATCTATGTTTAAGACTAACAAATATTATCTTATCAGCAATTATATTAGTTGCTGCTTTTTACCCCTTCTATGATAAATATGTCTTTTTTATAAAAGGAAAAACAAATAATCAGATTGTCAAATTAATTACTCCTTATAACTATATAGAAGGGTCTATAAGGTATGTCAAAGAGCTTTATAAAAAAAGGCAACCTTTTATTCATATTGGACAAGACGCTAAAAGAGAAAAAATAGCAGGTCATAAGAAAAAGTTATTAATTTTAGTTGTAGGCGAAACTTCTAGAGCTATGAATTTTTCCCTTAATGGTTATCAAAAAGAGACCAATCCACTACTTGCTAAGCAGGCTATCATTAATTTTCATAATGCTACTTCATGCGGAACAGCTACAGCAGTATCAGTTCCATGTATGTTTTCAGTAATGAATCGTGTAAATTACAAAGCGTCTATTGCTGAGCGACAAGATAATGTATTAGATATTTTAAGTAAAACGGGTGTTAATCTATTATGGAAGGAAAATGATGAAGGATGTAAAGGTGTATGTAATCGTATTCCCAACATAGAATTGAAACAAATCTTTCCTAAAGAGCAATGCTATGCTGGGCTGTGTTTTGATAGTAGCCTTCTAACGGGACTTGATGATTATATCAAGGCACGTACTGACGATACATTAATAGTACTACATACAAACGGTAGTCATGGTCCTGCCTATTTTAGGCGCTATCAAAAGTTACAGGAAAAATTCATTCCCGCTTGTAGTACTAGTGCCGTGGAAACCTGTAGTAAAGAGGAGTTAATTAATGCTTATGATAATACTATTGTAAATGTTGATTATGTACTCAATGAGGTGATCGAGTTATTAAAAAAACATGCTGACCAATACTCAACAGCTATGTTTTATATGTCAGATCATGGTGAATCATTAGGTGAAAAAGGTGTGTTTTTACATGGCGCCCCCTATATTATTGCACCAAAAGAGCAAACCCAGATTCCTATGATATTTTGGTTATCTGATAGCTTTCTGAAAGACCAAAAGATTAATAAAGATTGTATGTTTGAACAAGCAAATAATCTAAAAGTTTCTCATGATAATTTATTTCATTCGTTATTAGGCGCCATGAATGTGGTAACCAATGTTTATGAGCCTAGTTTAGATTTATTTAGGGCGTGCCAATCAAAGTGATAAGTAGTTTTTATGGAAAATTATTTGACTTAAATAGGTAAATTGTATGGTATTAACTAGAAAAGTGATCTGTAATAGTTTAACTTTTGTACATGTTAGTGCCTTATTTTATACATTAGTTCTAAATATTGCTTTTTTTAGGCAAGCTTACCTATCGTTAGGTATGGAGAATATCAAAGATTATTTATTACTTATTTCATTCGTATTCTTCATTTTTTGTTCTATTAACATTTTGTTTTCTATAATCTTGATAGGTACTCTACGTAAACTTCTCTTGGTTGGATTATTACTTATTAGCGCAATCGCTAGTTATTTTTCTTTTTTTTATAACACTTATATAGATAGCGATATGATAGCCAATGTATTTGAAACTAACGTCAGTGAGGCTGAAGCACTCATCACTGTTAAATTCATTATTTGGTTGGTTATTTTTGGTGTGTTACCAAGCTTATTTATTATCTTTAATGTTAACTTTATCCATAATTATTCATGGATAAAAGCATTAAGTTTTAGATTAATTAATATTTTTGTTTCTATTGTTTTTATTGTAGTCATTTATTTTACTTTCTTAGCCAGTTATACACTTTTTATTAAAAGTTATAAGGATACTATTAAGCTAATTACGCCTACTAATTATATGTATGGTCTAATCCGTTATATTCAAGAGGTTTATAAAACTCATCAGCCTTTTATTCATCTAGCTGAAGATGCTAAACGTCAATTACGGGCTAAAGGACAAAAAAAGAGATTACTTGTTATAGTCGTTGGAGAAACGTCAAGGGCTAAGAATTTTTCACTAAATGGTTATGGACGGGAGACAAATCCTTTGTTAAAACAACAACAAGGACTAATAAATTTTGAATATGCTACTGCTTGTGGAACGTCTACTGCTATCTCTGTACCTTGCATGTTTTCAGCTATGGAACAAGATAATTACGATAGTGGAGATGCTGCCCACCAAGATAATTTATTAGATATTCTAGCTAGAGTAGGTATTAAGGTTTTTTGGAAAGAGAATGATGGAGGTTGCAAAGGAGTTTGTAATAGAATACCTTTTGTGGATATTAGCTTAATAATACCTAAAGAAGAATGCCCCGCTGGTCTTTGTTATGATATTAATTTATTAAAAGGTTTAGATAGTTATATTAATAAGCAACCTGATGATTCTGTTATAGTAC
>CALYQH010000307.1 GCA_945283395.1 uncultured Ventosimonas sp.
ACTTTTCTATTATCCGCCCAGCTAGTCAAAGGCAGATTAATGAGTAACGATAGAAATAACATATATAGTACTTTTACTCTTGCCATGTATTCTCCTAGCGTTTAGTTTGGCACTGATCTTAAAGGCGCTACTCTACAAGAAAACTTGTATATCTTCTAGTTATAGAAGTGGAAAAATTATTCTTTTATTAATTAGTTAGTCTTTTTATCAATAACTGATCAATTATTGCCAGATACAAAAGAATGTCTACTCTACCCAACACCACAGAATTGGCTAGAACAAGCACAACAAAAAGAGAATGCTTCTATGTTGTTGATCTATCATGCTAATTGTAAAAAAACAGCTTTTATAACATTGAATTTATTAGTTTGTTATACCGAATTGGGAGATTTACCATATAAACTTTCACGTTTAGCTCATAAGGAATTATGCTATTTTGAGCAACTAGCTTCTATAATAAAAAAACGTTAAGTAAAGTATAGTTACCTTGAGATCGCACAATATGCCTATTATCTCCATAAGCATCTAAGAAAAACTAAGCCTGAAATAATGACTGATATACTTATTATCAGTGCTTTTATTGACGCTTGCTCAGATGAGCATTTTTTGTATAGTTCTTTTGGTTGATAATGAATTAGCTATTTTAACATCTGATAAGATATTTAGGCTTCATAGTGGAGCAGCAGAATAATTATATAAATCTATTTGTCTTTTTTAGACATTAGTTTTAATTACATTAAATTTACATATCTTTTACTCTTTATTGCATTTTATTTATGCTTATTTCCTATCAAAATAAACACATTTATAACCAATAGGAAAATGTTTATCATGAAAAAAATAATACCCCTTTCAATAGCAGCTTTATTATCTTTAAGTGTTGGTGGTTACGCAGTTGCCCTAGATGAAGAGACTCCTCAAGCTGAACAAGCACAATATCAACAACATGTAACAAAACATAATGCTAATAATCAAGCTAAAAAAGTTAACAAAGAAAGCCAACATCAAACTAAAAATAACGCAACAAAAAGAGCTAAACAACATAAAAAAGAAGCAAAAACTTCATCAACTAAAACAACTGAAAAACACAACAGCTCTGTTAAGCAACCAAAAAAAAATTAGAAGAACCTTACGTTAATACTCAAGCCGAATAATTGTTTTGTTAAAAGGGCTAGTGGAAAATTAGCCCTTTTTTAATTTAATCATTAATTAGCTATGACCTTTTTAACTCTATATGAATGAAAAAATTTTTATTCCTAATAAATTTATCATTAAAATAATACGCTATTAATCAAAATCATTTTTGACATCTACTAGATTAATTGTCCTATAATCTAAAAAAATCAGCTTAGATCACCGCATCTATAATTAATCAACAATTAAAACTTTCTTCTTTGAATAATTTCTATCTTTATTAACGAATAAGATGTCATTTAAGCTTTAATTTTTGCACTCGCCAGTCATTCATAGTTATACAGATCTTTTCAAAATAATAATTAATGGTTGTTATTTTGAATTTTTTAAATTTCTTATTTTTTTGCAAATTAGTATTATAATTTTATTTAGATCAATAAGTTAAATAGTGATTAACTGTAATTTTAAGCTTATACTACATCCCTTTTATAGTTATTAAAATCATCAGCTATCATGTTCAGAAATTTACTTCTTGTTACTCTCTTTATTATATTGTCAGGTTGTGGAACTATATATAGAATTATGGAAAATCCCTATTATAATCCCCAAAAAGGGCAAAGTTTTTACAACCCTTATAATCCTTATTACCAAGCAGTTAGAGGAGATAGAGAGCTAGCCCTACCAGTTTGTGCATTGACCATAGTGGGCTGTCCTTTTATTATAATTGATCTTCCTATTAGTTTTGTTGTTGATTCAGTTATGCTCCCCTATGACTTAACGAGAGGAGCTTATATTACACTATATAATAAAAAGCATACTGTTCTTGATAATTATGGTCCTTTTATTTTTAAATATAGTCATATTTATAAAACGGGTAATTTCTTTGATATTTATTATTTAAACCTAAATCACCCTTTAACCTCAACTGAGAAGGTAGAAAGATTTAATACACCCACTATTTTATCCTTCCAAAGCAAATTATTAGCCAAAACACTCATACCTACCCCTAGGTTATTGATTGAAGACCGCTTTGGCGCCATTTTTTTGCTTGAAGTTGATTCTAATAAAGAAATAAATATTATCAAGGTGGGAGATCACCATCAAACAGTCATGTTAAGTAATGATCCTAATATTCAAGTTTTTTATCGTAAAATGGGCGATAATATGTTTGGCCCTGCCTGTACTATGTTTAATTGTGGGGAGAGATTATCTGAATCAACTCCTAATTTTTATACTTTCGATAGAGTGATAAACTACCATGACTTATCCATCATAAATCAATACTCGATCAAATACCCAGATCTCAATTGCGATAAGGAACAAGATACCCTAACAGATTCAGAGCATAAATGTATAATTCAATATTATTTATTGAGTCTTTCGCCTAACCAGCAGCAAGCAGTTTATTTGTCTAATACTGGTAAGTTATGGGTATTAGACAAAGAAGGTACTTTCAACTTTATAACAGATCTCAATCAAGAACAGCAAAAATCCTTAGCTAAATTATTAGCTGAAAATAAACAAAAAGAACAACGTTATTCTATACTGAGAGATAAAGAGCAACTAAATAATTATAAGGAAGATACTTTAACACTCTATAAGAAATATATTATATGGTTCAAATCGCATTTTAAATGGCAAGAATCAACCAATAATCATTGGCAAATACTTAGTATTAAATAACTTTTCAACATTAAATAGTTATAAGATACAAAATCCTTAATTTATTGC
>CALYQH010000308.1 GCA_945283395.1 uncultured Ventosimonas sp.
TGAAAGATAGGTATTAAAGTACCAATATTAGCAAGAATATCCCCAAAATAACCTGACCAATCTGCTAAATACTCAGCCACACTAGTATCAGCCAACGCAGCATCATAATTAACTGAAAAACTCATAGCATTTCTCCTTAATGTATTTAAAAATTACCCGCTATTAAGTTATAGCAGCTTGTTTTATCTTTCACGAATACAGTTGGTAAGACGAATAAGTAAAGTCAAATTCTGCCTGCCCCTTAGAAAAGATGATAATTATTAACATCAGTAAATCATATTCATTAAAAAATGCGGCTAGTAAGGGCACTTCTCGCTAGTTACCTTGTTTGGCCGCTGGTGATTTATTGATCATAAGTCATTGTGTTAACTAGCAACAGCTCCTATAATATGCCAATCACTTTCCCTCACCCGTGAAAAAGTAGGGGAAAGTGATTCTCTAAACTTGAGTAGAGGTATTACCTTTACTCAGGTTTAACAGCTTAGGCCGCTATTGCATAATCATCTACTACATCTGTAACACCCACTGGTGTAGCGTCTGCAACAGCATGTTGTGGTGCATTACTGATAGCTGCTGCTACTTCGTCAAAGGTATTAGCTGTAGATACTCCATAGTCAGCTAAAATATGGTCTAAGGCATCAGTTAATACTGTAGCATCACCTGACATTAGGCCATACATAGCTTGATGGACAATACCAACATGTCCATCAGTTTTAGCGCTATGTAAATAATCACCTAAACCTTCAAAACTAACATGTGTATCTTCTATTGAATAATTGCCACTAACAAAATCTTTAGATAGACTATTACCAAAATGTAAAGAATTTATTGTTCCATAAAAGGTGTGAGCAGGCGTACTAAATAAGGTATAAGCCAAGTCCCCCTCAGCAATTACCGCTGCTGGAGTATGCGTACTACCTACTGCATATTCAGTACCACTTAAAAATTTACCATTAAAGCCTCCACTATTTGCATTTGGGTTATCCATAACATCACCTTCAATTACATGACCAGGGCGATGATTAATATCCCCAAAATAAGCTGACCAATCTGCTAAATACTGAGCAACACTGGTATCGGCAAATATAGCATCATAATTGACTGAAAAACTCATAGAATTTCTCCTTACGTTATTTAAAAATGGCAAGATGTTAGCTAGTAACACCTTGTTTTACCTTTAGTAGGTAAAATCTGTTGTAGTTAAAAGGTGAAGTCAACACCTGCCTGCATGGTACGGCCCCGCCCTAAAGTAAAAGACAAAACATCCCCCATAGGAACCATATAGGCTCTATCTGTAAAATTTTCTATTGAAAACCTCACTAATAAATTGTCTGTTACTTTATAACTACTGTAAAAATCATAAACGGTATAACGCTTCCAATCTGGGGAATAAATGTACTCTTTCTTGCTTTTTTCTAGTTCTGAGGGCTTCACCGAAAAGCCTTCACTAGTACGTACCCTAATTCCCATATCTAACTGTTGGTCAAATAATCTAGTGCCTAGCGTTAGATTCCCTCTATTCATAGGCATATGTTCTGATGAGCCCATATTAGAACATACTGTTAATGCGTTAGGATCAGGCTTATGTCCTCTTACTGTGAATCTCCAGCCCTTTCCATCCCAAATAGGCTTTAGATGACCACCCAACCATTGCTCGGGATGGCAAAATTTGTTTTTACCTATCATATGGGTATAACCTAACTCGGTATAGACTTTTCCTAGGTCATAATTTATTTGATATTCCACCCCTCTAAAACGAGTAATTTCTAGATTATTTACAAAGGCCGCACTACTCATGCTATACATTCCAACGCCAGGGGGGGTAAGTCCTAAGCCCATATGGATAAAGTCTCTTACT
This sequence comes from uncultured Ventosimonas sp., assembly GCA_945283395.1. Taxonomy (GTDB): domain Bacteria; phylum Pseudomonadota; class Gammaproteobacteria; order Pseudomonadales; family Pseudomonadaceae; genus Entomomonas. Next base: position 1,859 of record CALYQH010000308.1, read on the forward strand.
TTAGTATCAAAATAGGCAATTTTAATGGCTAATTTATCCTCTTGGGTTATTAATCCTTGCTTTAAGATATTAAAACCCACCTCCCAATTTCTTGATTTTTCGGGGGTAACAAATGGATTAGGATACATCGTTTCTCTTCCGCTGCCATGGGGTTTACCCGTAACTAATGCCTCGGTAATAGCAGGTGGCCGCCAGCCTTTACCATAATTAGAAAACAACTGCAACCAGTCAACCCCAGGTTTAATAGCTAACCCAGCAGTAGGAGATAAATAGCCCTCACTGTTATTGACATTATAATATATAGGATAAGTATATTTTGGAGGCATTGGGGTATTTAATTTATACTTGGTAGCCAACATCCCTGTTTTCCCTGTTAGCTTATATCTGTCGTAACGTAGCCCCGCAAAGGCATCAAACCAATTATTATAATTGTAATGGAAATTGCTAAAAATGCTCGCCATAGTTCTTTTGCCGGCGGGGGTTATACTAGCCGCATAAGGGACAGCTAAGGCTTGACCTTGGCGTATTGCTTGATCTGAATTGGGGGCCGTTTTATCATAAAAAGCTTCTACCCCATAGTTAGTTTTAAAGGTAGAGGTATCTGTAAGAAAGAAGGCCGAAGTATTTTCAGCTTGTAAGCCATAGGTTTTAGTTAGATAGGTAACATCAAAAGCAGCACTCCCTTGGCGAGGGAAATTTTCTTGGTGGTTTTTGGTATTCACATAATAAAGTTTGGTTTTAAAATCTATTAGGTTATTAGGATTTAATAGATAATCGACACTGAAATTTTGATTGATCACGCCATCTTTCCCTAATTTATCCCAATTCCTGCCTTCTACTTTAAAATCGGCCATGTTTACTTGACCGGAAGCTACTTGTGTTCGCAAATAGCTAAATTGTAACCGTTGCTGCTCGGTAAGATTTAAGCCCATTTTAGCTAACTGAGAGCGCATAACATAGCCGGTATAATCGACAATACGTCCTTTGATGTTATCTACTACT
>CALYQH010000309.1 GCA_945283395.1 uncultured Ventosimonas sp.
CATTAAAATGATAAAAAGTTCTTAATTCTTTAATAACTCTGACCATTCGTTCCATCGTATAATCTGCATTTTTTATTACCCCTGAGCTTAAAAATAACCCCTCTATATAATTTCTACGATAAAACTCTACAGTTAATTCTGCTAACTCTTTAACAGTAAAAGCAGCTCTTTCAATATCATTATTGTTACGATTGATACAATAAGCACAATCGTAAATACAGACATTAGTAAATAATATCTTTAATAAAGATACGCAGCGGCCATCTTCGGTATAGGTGTGACATATTCCCCAACTAGAAGTATTGCCTATGCTGCCTGCTTTATGCTTTCTAGCTATGCCGCTAGAAGAGCATGAAACATCATACTTAGCTGACTCAGCTAAAATTTCAAGTTTTCTAATTACACTTTCTTTCATAAAAAAAACTACAATAATAAAAAAGATAGAATGTAACTTATTTATAAAGTTTAATAGACAATAATATAATTACAAAGCAAAAATTGATTAAAAACGAATTTTAAAAAAGCAACATAATTTACTCACCAATCATGGTTAAGATAGCTATTGAGCGGTTAGTTTAATGCGTAAAACTTTTAAAAATGCTATAATAGCTCGTTATAATACAGATTTAATAATAGCGTTGGTAGAAATTTTACATCATAAAATGTTTCACGTGAAACATTAATAGCGCTAATACCTAGTTAGGAGTGACCTCATGACCGAACAACACGTATATGACTCATCTAGTATCAAAGTGCTAAAAGGATTAGATGCTGTACGTAAGCGTCCGGGTATGTATATAGGTGATACTGATGACGGTACCGGTTTACACCACATGGTATTTGAAGTTGTAGATAATGCTATTGATGAAGCCTTAGCAGGCTACTGTGATGATATTCATGTCACAATTCATCCAGATGAATCCATCACAGTTTCAGATAATGGCCGTGGTATTCCAGTAGGTATGCATGAAGAAGGTGTATCTGCTGCTGAAGTTATAATGACGGTACTTCATGCAGGTGGTAAATTTGACGATAATAGCTACAAGGTTTCTGGTGGACTGCATGGGGTAGGGGTATCTGTAGTTAATGCACTTTCAGAAGAACTTGTTTTAGTTATTCGCAGAGATGGCAAAGTATGGGAACAAACATATAAACAAGGGATACCACAGGCGCCATTACATGCAGTAGGTACAACTGATAAAACAGGTACCCAAGTTCATTTCAAACCTTCTGCTGAAACCTTCTCTAATATTCTATTTAGTTGGGAAATTCTGGCAAAGCGATTAAGAGAACTATCATTCCTAAATTCTGGGGTAGGTATATATCTAAAAGACCAAAGAACGGGTAAAGAAGAACTCTTCAAATATGAAGGGGGATTATGCGCTTTTGTAAACTACCTAAATACTAATAAAAATTTAATTAATCAAGTTTTTCATTTTAATATACAACGAGATGATGGAATAGGTGTTGAAATAGCGTTACAGTGGAATGATAGCTATACAGAAAATATACTTTGTTTTACAAACAACATTCCCCAACGTGATGGTGGGACACATTTAGCTGGCTTTCGTTCAGCCCTTACAAGAAACTTAAATACCTATATAGAAAAAGAGGGATTAAGTAAAAAAGAAAAAATAGTTACCACTGGTGACGATGCAAGAGAAGGACTAACAGCCATTATTTCAGTTAAGGTGCCTGATCCAAAATTTAGCTCTCAAACTAAAGATAAACTGGTGTCTTCTGAAGTCAAAACCGCTGTTGATCAAGAGATGAGCAAATTCTTTAGCGACTTCTTACTAGAAAAACCCAATGAAGCTAAACTTATCGTAGGCAAAATGCTAGAAGCTGCCAACGCGCGCGAAGCAGCCAGAAAAGCGAGAGAAATGACGCGCCGTAAAGGAGCTTTAGATATAGCAGGATTACCAGGTAAACTTGCCGATTGCCAAGAAAAAGATCCGGCTTTATCAGAACTTTATATAGTGGAAGGGGATTCAGCCGGTGGCTCAGCAAAACAAGGTCGCGATCGTAAAACACAAGCTATTCTCCCACTCAAAGGTAAAATTCTTAATGTAGAAAAAGCCCGTTTCGATAAAATGCTATCCTCACAAGAAGTGGGCACCCTTATTACCGCACTAGGTTGTGGTATAGGCCGTGAAGAATATAATATAGACAAGCTACGCTATCATAACATTATTATAATGACCGATGCGGATGTGGATGGCTCCCATATTAGAACTCTATTACTCACCTTCTTTTTTAGGCAAATGCCCGAACTATTAGAAAAAGGTTATATTTATATTGCACAACCGCCACTTTACAAAGCAAAAAAAGGCAAACAAGAGCAATATATAAAAGATGAAGAAGCTCTCGAAGAATACATAGTTCAATTAGCTTTAGAAAATGCCAGTTTACATGTTAACGAAAGTGCTCCAGCTTTATCCAGCGCACAGCTTGAAAAACTTATTAATGACTATCGGCAGATCATGAAAACATTAGATAGACTTTCCAGAGTTTATCCAAAAGAGCTGACAGAACACTTCATTTACATGCCAAAGATACTTCCTGATGATTTATTAGATAAAGCCAAAATGCAAAAATTTATAGATGATTTTGCAAAAAAACTGGCTAGCGAAGAACGTTCAGGACTCACTTATAAAGTAGCACTTCATGAAAACACAGAACTTAACCTATGGATTCCTATGGTAGAAATTATTTCTCATGGTGTTTCACATTTTACTTTATTCAATAAAGATTTCTTTGCTAGTAATGAATACTAATCAATGATAGCGTTAGTTGAAAAACTAAATAATCTTATAGAAGATGGTGGATATTTACAAAAAGTAGATC
>CALYQH010000310.1 GCA_945283395.1 uncultured Ventosimonas sp.
AGAGCAATTTGCTAGTAAAAGAGGGTTAATTTGTAACCAAGATGACTGTATCCGCCGCGAAGTAATACAGCAACTTATTTGTCATTTTCATGTGAATTTCTCTGAGATAGAGAAAAAATTTAATATAAACTTCAAAAATTACTTTAAAAGTGCTTTCCCTCAATTACAACAGATGGCTAAAGATGAATTACTGACACTTGATGAAACGGATATTATTGTCCAAAATACGGGTAGGTTATTAATTCGTTCAGTTTGTATGTTATTTGATGCATATCTTAATAAACAATTATTACAGCGTTTTTCACGAGTTATTTAATTATCTATACTAGTTATATAATGCGTAGGATTGGCTAATTATAAGGTTAGAATAGCTATTAAACATTGAATATAGGCAAAAAATAATATAAATTATTGACTACAGTTCATGTTATTAGTGTATTCTTGTGTAAAGGGACATTGTAGGATTGTAGTATGCCAGAAACAGCTAAAGCCAGAATGCCTTTACAAGCGCATTGTAAAGATTGTAGTTTAATAGGGTTATGTTTACCTTTATCTCTAGATCATAGTGACATAGATTTATTAGATCAAATAGTTAAACGTAGCCGCCCTATGAAAAGAGGTGAGTTTCTTTTTAATCAGGGTGATAAATTTACTTCTATATTTGCCGTTAGATCAGGAAGCCTAAAAACATTTAGTGTAACAGATGAAGGTGAAGAACAAATTACTGGGTTTCATTTACCTAGTGAGGTAGTAGGTTTATCAGGAATGGATACCGATATTTATCCTGTTTCTGCACAAGTACTTGAAACAACATCTATTTGTGAAATACCCTTTGATCGTCTTGATGAATTATCCGTTAAATTACCCCAATTACGTCGGCAACTTATGCGTATTATGAGCAGAGAAATACGCGACGATCAGCAAATGATGTTACTTTTATCCAAAAAGACAGCTGATGAACGTATTGCTACCTTTCTTATTAACTTATCAGCGCGTTTCAGAGCAAGAGGCTATTCAGCCAATCATTTCCGTTTAGCTATGTCCCGTAATGAAATAGGTAATTATTTAGGATTAGCAGTTGAAACTGTTTCTAGAGTGTTTACGCGCTTTCAGCAAAATGAATTACTGAAGGCAGAGGGTAAAGAAATCATCATTCTTGAGTTAAATAAATTATTGTCCCTAGCGGGAGGTAATCTAGATTTTATTGAGTGTACTGCAAAATAAACAAATTATACTCTTGTAGCCGTATCAGTTTAGGAAGCTCCTCCTATAGGACTTTGGCTGTAAATTTTCTTTAAATTGTCTTAAGCAGCTGTCACTAGCGTCTCATTTACAAATTCCTCTTTATCTACAAATAAAAGCAACTAGCCTATCATATCACTTAGCAGCTAAGGTGTTAGTTGCTGATATTGCTGACCCATTAGCGTAGGTAAATTATTTCTAACAGGCAGACCATCAGAAATGCTTAACAAGTCTCTTGCCAGCATTAGATACATACTAATTTATTAACTAAAGCAGTTAACAACAGCTTATCTGCCTCCCTAAAAGGGTGGGTTATTTAATAGGGTGTAATAGGGTATGATACACGCTATTCTATTTAAGCTAATAGTTAACGATTAGGGTTATTTTATGTCTCAAGCACCACTAGTTTTGGTTGATGGTTCTTCTTATTTGTATCGAGCCTACCACGCATTGCCGCCTCTTACTACCTCTAAGGGACAACCTACAGGGGCAATTAAAGGGGTGCTTAATATGTTAAAAAGTTTATTAAAGCAATACCCTGATAGCCCTATGGCGGTAGTTTTTGATGCAAAAGGGGGAAGTTTTAGAGATCAGCTCTATGCTGATTATAAAGCCCATCGCCCCCCTATGCCAGATGATTTACAGGGACAAATAGAACCGCTACATCAATGTGTTAAAGCGCTAGGATTACCATTACTTTGCATCGATAGAGTGGAGGCTGATGATGTAATAGGTACCTTAGCCCTTGCTACCGCTAAAGCAGGGCGCGCAGTAGTCATTTCTACTGGTGATAAGGATATGGCGCAACTAGTGACTGAGCGTATTACTTTAGTAAATACCATGACAGGCACTGCTTTAGATCCGCAAGGGGTTGAGCAAAAATATGGCATAGCACCTAAGTTTATTATAGATTTTTTGGCCTTAATGGGTGATAAGTCTGATAATATTCCTGGTGTTCCAGGCATAGGAGAAAAGACTGCAGTAGGACTAATACAAGGTTTAGCAGGTGGTTTAGAAGTAATTTATGATAATCTTGATAAAGTAGCCGATTTACCTATTAGGGGAGCTAAGTCCTTAGCTGCTAAATTAGTTGAACATAAAGACATGGCTTATTTATCCTACCAATTAGCTACTATAAAAACGGATGTAGAACTTGGCCTAACCATAAATGATCTGGTCAAGCAAGCAGAACAAGAAAGTGCATTATTGGCACTTTACCAGCAACTAGAATTTAAGTCTTGGATAGCGCCACTGTTAAACAAAACAGCTAAGCAATCAGCCCCTACTGATATGTTTAGTGCCCCTTTGCAGCACACACAAGCTAGGCCAGCTGAAGCTAAAGATTATCAGATGATTACTCAGCAAGTAGAGATGCAACGTTGGTTAGCATTATTGAAAAAAGCTAAACTTTTTGCCTTCGATACAGAAACCACGAGCTTGGATGCCCAACAAGCTGAATTGGTTGGCTTGTCTTTTGCTATTAAACCTTATCAGGCTATTTATATTCCTGTTGGTCACGATTATATGGGAGCGCCATCGCAACTTAATAGAGAAGAAGTATTAGCTGCATTAAAACCGCTATTGGAAGATGAGCAGCAGGCCA
>CALYQH010000311.1 GCA_945283395.1 uncultured Ventosimonas sp.
GTCCTTTTAAACTAAAATATTAGTTTGATAAAAAGCTTTAAGCGCCTCTACCAAATAATTTAAATCTTTAGTTCCCGCCGTTTCTCTTATAGAATGCATAGCCCAAGTAGGTACACCTATATCTAGTGTTTTAACGCCTATTCTTCCTGCTGTCAATGGCCCTATAGTAGAACCACATCCCATATCACTACGTGTTACAAAAGTTTGAACTGGAATATTATTAACTTTACAAAGGTGACGAAAGAAGCTAGCCGTTACACTATTGGTTGCATTTTGATAACAGGGCCAGCATTTATGGTGGGCGCATGTAATTCATCATGTTTATTAGGATAATTTGGATGAAGAGCATGAGCATTATCAGTCGAAATTAACAAAGAATTCTGAACACATCTATTATAAATCACAGGGTCAGGCATTAATCTTTTAAGCACTTGCTCTAAAAAAGGGCCATCAGCGCCACAAGTAGAACAAGAACCTACTTCTTCATGATCGTTACATACTAATAAACAGTTTTTGGTGTTATCCGAATTTAATAGCGCTTCTAGTCCAGCAAAGCAAGAAAATAAATTATCTAACCTAGCGCTACTAATAAAATCTTCATTGATACCTATGATTTCGCCTTTTTGAGTATCAAATAAGCTTAATTCAAAATCTAATAACTCAACTTCTTGTATGTCATGTTCTATTGAAAGCTGTTCAGCTAAAAGTGCTTTGAAATCAAATTGCTCATCACTTAAACCTAAACCAATGATAGCGGGTAACTCTGTTTGTTGATTTATAACCCACCCTTTATTAGCTTCTCTATTTAAATGAATAGCTAGATTAGGTATTAGAGCAATAGATCTTTGAAAATTAATAATTTTGCTTTGTAGTTTACCTCGATGGATAAAAGTGACTCTACCTGCTATTGATAAGTCTCTATCAAACCAAGGGCTAAGTAAAGCTCCACCATATACAGCAATGCCTAACTGCCGGCAATTACTTTTATTAATTTCAGGTAATGGCTTCAATTGTAAGCATGGACTATCAGTATGGGTTCCAACCATGCGTAAACCAGTATCAGCTAATTTACAGGCACTAAGTTTGAAAGCAATGAGTGACGAATCATTACGAATAACATAGTAAAGACCACCTTCTTGAACCGACCAATTAGCTCGCTCAAAAAGCCTTTGGTAGCCTGCCGCTTCTAATCGAGTTACCATATTGGCTACAGCATGAAAAGGCGTAGGTGACGCCTGAATAAAGTCAATAAGTGAATGGTTCAAAAAAGTATTCATTCTAGCCTCTCAATTATTTATTACTAGCTATTAGATTGCCTGCGTGTAAACCACATTCTTTTTTGGTTCCTTCTTCCCACCACCAACGCCCTTCTCGTTCATGTTGATTTGGTAATATGGCACGAGTACAAGGCTCACAGCCAATACTAATAAAACCCTTAGCATGTAGTGCATTGTAAGGAATTTCCATCATTCGAATATAACTCCACACCTCAGCACTAGTCATATTAGCTAAAGGATTAAACTTATAGAGTACATTAGTTTCCGAAGAAAACACATTATCTTTCTCTAAAACAGCAACATGGTTTCTTGTTCCTGGACTTTGGTCTTTACGTTGCCCTGTTACCCAAGCTTTAACGGTTGATAATTTATTACGCAATGGCGCTACCTTACGTATTTCACAACATTCACTATGACCATCCTTATAAAAGCTAAATAACCCTTTTTCTTTAATAAAAGGTTCTAATTGTCTACTATCAGGGGTTAATATATCTATTTTTATCTGATAAAAATCTCGTACTTCCTCTATAAATCGGTATGTTTCAGGAAAAAGCCGCCCCGTGTCTAAACTAAATACATTGATATTTTTATTAAGTCGCCACGCCATATCTAATAATACTACATCTTCTGCCCCACTAAATGATATCCATAGATTATCTGAGAAGTGTTGAAAAGCTAGTTTTAATATTTCTTTAGCTGATTTATCACTATAGCTTTTAGCAAATAGTTCAACATCAAACGAATCTATCATTGGGGCTAAATATCCTATTATTATTCGGCTTGTTAATTAATGATTTATAGTAACAAAATAATCAAACAGATTAAACGATTGAATAAATATAAACTTTATCAACTGTTGGCTAAATATAAAGTAGAGGTAACTAAAATAACTTGAAAAATATACTCTTTATGCCTCTTTTAGCTATAGTAACTTAGATATATTAACTTGGCTAAAAGTTAATGTTTTTAATAGGCAAACTCATTGTATATATTAAGAATAGATTAATAAAAAAATAGTTATCTTTTAGCCTAATAGGTCAGTAATGTTTTTTAGTAATGCAATTAATCAACCAATAGTAGATCATTTTTAACCATAAAATATAAATTATTAATGCTATATTAATTATTGCTGTTAATTAGAAATAATAGCAGCAGTAACTAATATTAAGCATAATGACATGCCTTATAGCTACAATAGTTCAGTAAAACATAAAACGCCATAATTGAGAAGATAAAAGCCAATTAGTTAATTAACCAGTCATAACGGCCATTTTTATGTATTACTTTTTTACCTGATATATTGAGGCGGCGCTCCTTCATATAATGATATACGTCATGATATTCTTTATTTTGTTTAGGGTCTATATTAATAACCAATTTACAAGGTTCACGGCCAGCTTCACAAACCATTTCTCCTGAAGGATTAACAACACAACTTCCACCAGCAAAAGTTAAAAAATCATCTCCTGTCCCTACCCTATTAACCATTACAGCATAATATTGATTTTCTTGAGCTCTAGCCATAATAGCCACCCTATGAGTAGCTCCGTAGGGATCCATAT
>CALYQH010000312.1 GCA_945283395.1 uncultured Ventosimonas sp.
CTGTATTAGGTGTGCCGGTTCAGTCAGCTATGTTATCGGGCGTTGATTCTTTGTTATCTATAGTGCAAATGCCTGCTGGAGTCCCAGTAGCTACCTTAGCTATTGGCAAAGCAGGTGCTGTGAATGCTGCTTTATTAGCCGCTAGCATACTAGGTAATAAGTATCCTGCATATCACCAAGTATTAAAAGATTATCGTAAACAACAAACTGATAGAGTATTAGCTAATCCCGACCCAAGAGAAGCATAGGGGTAATAAATAAATGAAGATAGGTATTATAGGTGCCGGACAACTTGGACAAATGCTAGCCCAAGCTGGGATTTCTTTAGGTATGCAGTTTAGTTTTTTAGATCCCACCAAAGATGCTTGTGCCGCTTCATTAGGTAAACATTTTTGCATTGCTTATGATGATAAAGAGGCTTTAGCTAAACTAGCTAAGCAAGTAGATGTAGTTACTTTTGAGTTTGAAAATGTGCCTTCTGAAACGGTAGCTTTTTTAAGTGACTTAGTACCTGTCTATCCGCATGCCGATTCATTAAAAATTGCCCGTGATAGGTGGTTAGAGAAAAATTTGTTTAAGTCATTGGATATTCCCACACCACTATTTGCTAACATAGAGTCACAAAAGGATTTAGAAGAGGCCATAATGGCTATAGGTTTCCCTGCGGTGCTTAAAACGCGCACCTTAGGTTATGATGGTAAAGGTCAAAAAAAATTAAAAACTACAAATGACATCATTAATGCTTATGCAGCGTTGGGGAATGTGCCTTGTATTTTAGAGCACTTTGTCAATTCTGGTGAAGTCTCTTTAATAGCGGTGCGTAATCAGCAGCAACAGATCAAATTTTATCCACTGTCGCAGAATAAACATCAACAAGGGATTCTTCGCTTATCTGTGGCTAGTGAGCAACACCCATTACAGCCACTGGCTGAAAGTTATGTAAGCAGAGTATTGGAGCGCTTAGATTATATAGGTGTACTAGCGTTTGAGTTTTTTGAAGTGGCGGACGGTTTAATGGCTAACGAAATTGCTCCCCGTGTTCATAATTCGGGGCATTGGACTATCGAAGGTAGTATAACAAGTCAATTTGAAAATCATTTACGTGCTATCGCCAATTTTCCATTAGGAAGCACTAATAACAGGGGCTATAGCGCCATGATTAATTTTATTGGTAGTATCCCTTCAGCTAATCAGTTATTGGCTATTGAAAATTGTCATTTACATAATTATAGCAAAGCTTTTAGGACAGGCAGGAAAGTTGGTCATGCAACGCTTAATAGTTCTTCTATGGATAGGCTAGAGTTGCTAATAGCGCAGGTACAAGGCTTAATTAACGAGTAAAGAATCATGTCCAAGCCTATGCAATTACCCTTAAGTGTACGCTTAGCTGATCATGCTACTTTTAGTAATTATTATCCTGGAATAAACGCTGTAGCTCTAGGTTATGTTGAGAGGTTATGTGATCTTAAGGTAGGATGGGTAGAAAGCTTAATTTATTTATGGGGTGATAAGGGGGTAGGCTGTAGTCATCTATTACAAGCGGCTTGTTTGTCTTTTCAACAGGCAACCAAACAAGCTATCTATTTACCATTGAATGAACTTATTACACATCCCCCTGCCATATTAGAAAACATGGAAAGTTATGATTTGGTCTGTTTAGATGATTTACAAGTTATTGAAGGTAATAACCAATGGCAAGAGGCAATATTTCACCTATTTAATAGGCTAATAGATAGTAATAAAAGATTATTAATAGCTGCCAATAATGCTCCTACAGGATTGCCTATTGAGTTAATCGATTTAGTGTCTCGTTTAAGTCACTCTTTAATTTTCCAGTTACACTCGTTATCTGATGAAGATAAATTAAGAGCCTTACAATTAAGGGCTTCACGCAGAGGTATTCAACTTACTGAGGAGGTTGGTATGTTTATATTAAATCGTGGAGAAAGGGATATGGCTAGTTTGTTTCAGCTATTAGAGTTACTGGATAAAGCATCATTAGCAGCAAAACATAAAATAACTATTCCCTTTGTAAAACAAGTATTAAATTGGTAATAATGTTGGTTTAATAGTCCTTGCCGGTCTTCCTATAAAGGTCTAGTTGGCCAAAGTAAAGATAGGGTGCTCAATCAATTTTGGGGGTTCTAACATAACATTAATGAAATTATCATCCGTTAATTGCTTGTTAGTTTGAACAAGTTTATTAAATTCATCTTTTCCCTGACGAGTAAGATTTATAGCTCTCATATCCAGTGTATTGAATAACTTATTAATAATTATTTAATAGGTTTTAACTCTGGATAACTTTATATTTTTAATAAATACTATTGTCACTTTAAACGCGATTAATAATTTATTATTTAATTTTTATTAATTAACCTTAAGTGTTGTTAAAAGACAAGTCTTTCTATCGTCACTCCAGTTGCTGTAAGCCTTTTTAGTGTATTGTTTTATTCTTATTGTTTTTTTTTTATGGCTTTTCGCTCCTGCGTGGCAAAGTATTATTAATATATCCAATTATGTAATCATGAAGTAAAGGGACTTTTTCAGTTCGTTAGTGAGTATTTCTATCTAGTGGTAGCTTGCTATTAGGAAGGCTTTATGATAGCGTTATTTGTGTAATTCTTTTTAATGGTGTTTATTATCCGCACTGTAAAGTCGTCTGTGCTTCGTTTCGTAGTATTTATGTTTTTTATAGGGAATTACTTATGTTTGAAGCGGCCAATTCAACGCATTTTTATTTTACTGTTGAAGGTTTCGAGGCATCAGCTAAGTTACAAGTTCTATCCTTTGAAGGTCTTGAGGCTATTTCTTCGGATTATGCCGTTT
>CALYQH010000313.1 GCA_945283395.1 uncultured Ventosimonas sp.
CTCTCGCTATGGCTAGACCTACCACACCAGCACCTATTACCACACAATCTATTTTATCCATATTAATAATTTTCTATTTTTTAATAAGTTAAGGATGATAGCTAACGCTATTTTAAACCAATTCAATAATTGCTTTGGCATAAAGTTTAGCATGGCCTGCTATTAATACTTTATCAACTAACTCTTCAGAAAAAATAACACCGCCACGAGCCGAAGCTTGATAGCTGCGTAGTTGTTTTTTATGTAATTGCTCAGCCCAATAAGGTGTTAGTCCTGTATGAATAGAGCCTGTTACAGGGTCTTCTGCCAAGCCATGGGCTGGCGCAAAATATCTAAGGATAAAGTCATATTCTGTACCCTTAGCTGTTACTACTAAACTATAAGGAGCTAATTTTTTCAATAACTCAGTATTGACTTTAAGATCGTAAATGGCTTGTTCAGATTCATACAGGGCGAAATAAGCCTGTTCATTTTGTAATACAGAGTGGGGTTTGATAGAAAGACTTGCTAATAATTCGTTAGGTAATGTATCTATTCTCATAGCAGGCTTTTTGGGAAAACTCATTTCTAACAATGCATTTTGTTTTTTCTTAACATTAAGTTGTTCCTGTTTAGCAGTAATGAAAGTTATCTTAGTTAGTTGCTGGTTTTCGTTAAATAGCACAAAACTACTTGCTAGAGTAGCATGACCACAAAGAGGAACCTCACAGATTGGTGAAAAATAACGGATAGCATACAGTTCTTTAGATAGTGGTTTAAGAAAAGCTGTTTCAGCCAAATTATTTTCTGTTGCTATGGCTTGCATAGTGGTTTCTGATAGCCAGTCTTCTAATAATACAACAGCAGCAGGATTACCTTTGAATAGAACTTGACTAACTATCGACTTGATAAAGTGGAAGTTTCATTTGCTATGCCTAACTTGATATTTTTAATTAAGGAGGTTTATTGTAGATAGATTAGTTAACGTTGACTATGAGTTTTTACCAAAGTTAGCTATTTTCTAGTACAATAGTTGGCTTTCTATGATTTTATTTATTTTTTGAGCTATGCTGCATAGTAATTAATTAGATGATGAACAAGCTGAATATTAACTCCATAAGTACAGAAGAGTATCAAAAGCTTATTGAGCATGCAGAAGTTCTAGAAAAAGATACTTCGGCAGCTAAAGTTTTAAAGTTATTGGATGGTAGTTTTCTAAAATTATTCCGCCGTAAACGCTGGTTTTCATCTGAACTTATCTATCCTTATGTCAAACGTTTTGCTAATAATGCTATTGAATTGACTAAGCTAGCTGTAGAAACCCCACAGATAACAGCTCTTTATAGATTTTGTTCAGGAAAATTAAATTTTACTGCTGTACGTTATATACCATTGCCTGGGATAACCTTGAGAGCAGCTATGCAAGCAGCTACTAACGAATTAAGTAAAGGTTATATGAGTTTGTTTGGTGACTTATTAGCTAATCTCCATCAACAAGGTGTTTATTTTCGTTCTATTCATTTGGGCAATGTCTTATTATTACCTAATGGACGATTGGGATTAATAGATTTTGCTGATATGACTAAACATTCACATCCTTTATCTCAATTAAAAAGAGCTAGAAACTTAAAGCATTTACAACGTTATCAAGAGGATGCTAACTGGTTATTTGGTAAATATTTTAGTGATTTTTATAATTGTTATAAAAAAGTAGCAGGAGAGAAAGCTAGTCGTTTCTTACGTAGCTCATAATAATAAGTTTATAGATATAAATAGTTATAAACTAGTCATCAAGTGACTATGAAGTTTTCTCAGAAGCTAAAGAAAAAAGTTTGCTAGATAGTTTTTAAAACCTGTTTTGGTTTATAGTATCCTAGCCTTTTCACTTTAATAGTACGCATTATAAGACTGCTGAGCATTAATTGATAATCACTTAAGTCTTTAATTTAATAAGCAACAAATAATAATACAATAGTGAATTACTAGCTTCTAAAAAACTACTTGGATATAAGATAATAAATTTTGTGTGGGAAACTTGGAATAGATATTATTTGTCTATAGTAAGAACAGCTAATTTAATTCAGTATTAACAACATGTTAAATCGGCAAATTTGTTTAACAACAGGTGACGTAATATGAGTGGAAACAAGCCTTAAGGATAAAAAATAGGGTACGAGTTTAGCAGAAAATGCTGTTAATATAATGAATTATTTAACATAGCGAAGTCTAAATCTGTTAGCTTTTGCTGCAATAGAGCTTCATGAACAATTGATAACTCATAAATTGATAAGGTGACAAATGGCAACTAAGAAAAAAACAGCTAATAATTTTGAGCAATCATTGACTGAATTACAAGCTATAGTAGAGCGTATGGAGTCAGGACAATTGAGTTTAGAGGAGTCATTAGCTAACTTTGAGAAGGGGATTAGTTTAACCCGTGAATGCCAAACTGCACTAATAGAGGCAGAACAGAAAGTAAAAATGTTAATTGAAAAAAATGGTAGGGTTGAAGAAATTCCTTTTGAGGTAGAAATAAAATAATGAATCTTATAACCTCCTACCAAAAAATTTGTCAGGAAAGAGTTAATGCATTATTAGAAAAACTGTTTATTCCTCCTAATCAGGATTTGGAGAGAATTTATCAAGCTATGCGTTATAGTGTGGTATTAGGTGGGAAACGAATAAGGCCTTTGTTGGTTTATGGTTCCTGTGAGACTTTAAAAGGTATTTTGCAACAGGCAGATGGGGTAGCATGTGCAATAGAGCTTATTCATGCTTATTCGTTAATTCATGATGATTTACCCGCTATGGATAATGATGATTTAAGGCGAGGTCAACCAACAAC
>CALYQH010000314.1 GCA_945283395.1 uncultured Ventosimonas sp.
CTTGAAGTAGACCCACTACAAAAGGTCTAGGATCTATTACAGCTAATAGATCCCCTGCTTTAACTTGTTGCCCTTCCGTAAAAAGTACTTTTACTAATTCACCTTGTACACGGCTAACAATATTAACTGTATTATAAGCAGTGACAGTACCCAATGCATTTAAGTAAACTACAAACTCACCTTTTACAACAGGTTCAACCTTTACTGGTATTACCTCAGTAAATATGCCAACTCCTCTTTTCCCTACAGGAGTTGTAGTGGTTTTTTGTGATATATTTGAGGAGGACTTATGCCAAACTAATCCACCAATTATTATAAATAAAATTAGGCCAATTACAAACCATTTCTTTTTAGAACTGGCTTTGAAAGAGATTTTTGAGGCATTATCTTGTTGGTCAATCATCGTCATTAATCTATTCAATCATTATGAAACATAACTCTATAGTTATCCCCCCTCAAAAGGAAGTATTTTTACTCTATATTTACATTATCTACAGATAATCTTCACCTATTACAAGCACGATTTAATGTTAAATCGTTATACAAATTCATATTGGCTACTTTTTGAAGTAAAAAAGGTAAATCAATCATCTATTTCTATATCAATTAATTTAAGCTTACTGGTTATTTATTAAAGCTCTCTCTGTTTCAGCAACTTTAACCTTAAGTAGCTCAACTTGTTGTTGTAATTCAGGAGTATTATATTGTTGTAATTGTTTTTCAGCTTTTTTAAGAGCTACCTGAGCCATTGCAGCATCTATTTTCAAACGTTTCTGCTCGATAGTCAAAGTGCTGGTTATCTGTTTTATCTTAACTTTATCGCTTATAGTTTGTTTATTCGCTAATGGTTTAACAATCCCATCTTCCGCTAACCGTTGCAATCTAGCCTGATGCTCCAATTGTTTTTGTTTTTCCAGTCTTGCTAAACGTTTATGGCGAAACTCAAAACGATTTCTTGCATGATCCCTTTTTAACTGCCTAGCTATTCTTTGCGGCTTAGTGTGTGCAGAATCGCCTGTTAAAGGAGTTATGTCAATAGGTAGAGGAAGCATTTCTATGCAATCTACCGGGCAAGGAATTACACAAAGCTCACAACCTGTACACTCAGTTGCAATAACCGTATGCATAAGCTTAGCTGCTCCTACAATAGCATCTACAGGGCAAGCTTGAATACATTTGGTACAACCTATACATTGTCCTTCTTTAATATAAGCCACTTGTGCTGGAATTGGTTTGACAGCTTCTAATGGTATAACGGGCCGATCCAATAAGGTAGCCAATGCTTTAATAGTCTCTTCCCCCCCAGGGGGACACTTATTAATAGCCTCACCTTCTGCTATAGCTTTAGCATAGGGTTTACAACCCTGATAGGTACATTTAGTACATTGGGTTTGCGGTAACAAAGCATCTATTAATGTAATTAAATTAGGCTTGTGCAAAGTAACAACCTATTCTTTTTCATGCTAATCAGAGAAAATCACCTGACACATTATACCCTATTAATAACAGATAGATAATTTAGTGATTAATTTTTAAATGTTATATAATGCCGGCCAAAAATACTATTTCAATTAATACTAGGAGAACTAATGAAATTATCCATGCCACGTTTTGAGCAAGCCTCGGTTCTAGTTGTAGGTGATGTGATGCTTGATAGATACTGGCATGGTAATACTTCTCGCATATCTCCTGAAGCACCTGTGCCAGTGGTTAAAATTAATCAGCTAGAAGATCGTCCTGGCGGTGCTGCGAATGTAGCACTAAATATAGCTGCACTTGGTGCAAAAACTTGGTTAATAGGCGCCACGGGTGAAGATGAGGCAGCTGACTCGTTGACAGATAGTTTAGGCTCAGCTGGGGTGAATGTGCACTTTCAACGGATAGCCTCACAACCTACTATTATTAAACTCAGAGTAATGAGTCGTCATCAACAGCTTATTCGTATTGACTTCGAAGAAACTTTTAATGTTAATACAGAAGCATTTGCCAACCACGTTAAAAAGTTATTAGCCACAGCTAAAGTACTATTACTTTCTGACTATGGCAAAGGAACGTTACAAAATCATCAACAGCTTATTAATTTAGCTAAAGCTAAAAAAGTTCCTATTTTGGTTGACCCAAAAGGTAATGATTTTAGTATTTATCAAGGAGCTACCCTATTAACTCCTAATCTTAATGAATTTGAAGCTATTGTGGGTAAGTGTATAGACGAGAATCAACTGATTGAAAAAGGACAACAATTAATTAAAAACCTTAAAATAGAAAGTTTACTCATAACACGAGGCGAGCAAGGAATGACCTTATTAAGGAAGAATCAGAAAGAATTACATTTACCTGCGCGCGCTCGGGAAGTTTATGATGTAACAGGTGCTGGAGATACGGTCATATCTACCCTTGCTGCTGCCTTAGCAGCAGGTGTTGAAATGACTGAGGCGGTTGCTCTAGCAAATCTAGCAGCTAGTATTGTGGTAGCCAAATTAGGTACTGCATCTATTAGTGCTCCAGAGTTACGTCGCGCTATCCAAAAAGATACATTTAGTGGTAAAGGTATTTTAAGCCCAGAACAGCTTTTGCTAGCAGTTGATGATGCTAGAGCACAAGGAGATAAAATTGTCTTTACTAATGGCTGTTTCGATATTCTCCATGCAGGTCATGTAGCCTACTTAGAACAAGCAAGAACGTTAGGAGGCAAACTCATTGTAGCAGTTAATGATGATGTTTCTGTAACTCGTTTAAAAGGGCTAGGACGCCCTATCAACACTCTTGATAGACGCATGGCAGTATTAGCAG
>CALYQH010000315.1 GCA_945283395.1 uncultured Ventosimonas sp.
GTTGGTTCAAAAGGTTTAGTAGGCTTACGGTCTGTTTGTATTATTTGATCTTTCATTGTTAACGATCCACATCCGCCATAACGAAGTCAATACTTCCCAAATAAGCAATTAAATCGGAAACTAAGCTTCCTTTAATAACAGAAGGTATTTGCTGCAAATGAGCAAAACTAGGAGTTCTAATACGAGTCCTATAGCTCATAGTGCTGCCATCACTAATAAGGTAATAACTGTTGATACCTTTAGTTGCTTCAATCATTTGGAATGATTCATTAGCTGGCATTACAGGCCCCCACGATACTTGTAAAAAGTGGGTAATTAAAGTTTCAATATGTTGTAAAGTGCGTTCTTTAGGTGGTGGAGTAGTTAAAGGATGATCAGCTTTATAAGGTCCTGCTGGCATATTCTTTAAACACTGTTCAATAATTTTAGTACTTTCGCGCATTTCTCCGACTTTGACCATGATACGATCATAGACATCACCATTGTTGCCTAGTGGCACTTCAAATTCGAAATTTTCATAACCAGAATAAGGACGTGCTTTTCTTACATCAAAATCAAAGCCAGTAGCACGTAATCCAGCACCTGTTACGCCCCATTGCAGAGCTTCTTTGGTATTATATTGAGCGATACCCTTAGTACGACCAATAGTCACGCTATTATCTAAACAGGCTTTTTGATATTCATCTAAACGTTTGGGGAACCAATCAATAAAGGTTTTGACTAGTTTATCCCAACCACGCGGTAGATCGTGAGCAACACCGCCTATGCGAAACCACGCAGGATGCATTCTGAAGCCAGTAATGGCTTCTACCACATCATAGGCTTTCTGCCGATCGGTAAATGTATAAAATACTGGTGACATGGCACCTATATCTTGTACCATAGTACCTAGGAATAATAGATGGTTAAGGATTCTAAAAAACTCAGCCATCATCACTCTAATAAAATTGACTCTATCAGGGACAGTAATACCGGCTAGTTTTTCGACAGCTAAAACGTAGGGGAGATTATTCATTACCCCACCTAAGTAATCAATGCGATCAGTATAAGGTATAAAACTGTGCCAGGACTGACGTTCAGCCATTTTTTCAGCGCCGCGATGATGATAACCTATTTCGGGAACACAATCTAAAATATTCTCCCCATCAAGTTGTAATACAATACGAAAAGCACCATGCGCAGAGGGGTGATTAGGCCCAATATTTAAAAACATATAATCAAAGTTATCATTATGAGTTTCCATGCCCCAATCTTCAGGCTTGAAACGAATGGCTTCTTGTTCATGTATTTGTTTTGCTACAGTCAGTGCAAAAGGATCAAACTCAGTGGCGCGCGCAGGATAATCTTTCCTTAGTGGATGGCCTTGCCAAGTAGGGGGAAGTAACATTCTATAGAGCCGTGGGTGACCTTCAAAGTTAATACCATAAAGGTCATAGGTTTCACGCTCATACCAGTTAGCATTTGGCCAGACAGGAGTAACAGTTGGAATATTTAAATCACCATCTAATAAAGGAACTTTTAAAATAAGATCACTATTACGTTCCATTGAAATTAGATGATAGAACACCGTAAAATCAGCTTCAGGTTGTCCTGCTCTATGCGTTCTTAAGCGTTCATCTATACCATGTAAATCGAGTAACATGACGTAAGGCCGAGGCAAAGTTCGTAAAAAACGCATTACTTTTAGTAAATGCTGCCGACTAACCCAGACAATAGGACAACCTGTTTTAGTTTTAGGTTGTAATGTAAGGTCCTGTTCTCCAAAACGGTTAAGCAGTTCAATTACTACTTCTTGATCATCGGCTTTATAAGACGGCACTGACATCGCCATTTCTACTGTCATAGTTTCAGTCACTTAATCATTTAAATCACAGTTAACAATGTTATACTTCATCAGGTGTACGTAATTTTGTCACCTGAATACGTTTTTCTCTGAGTTTTACTTTTTGTGGAACCATCTCTGGGCGATAAATACCTTGATCGCCCACTACCCAAGATAAAGGTCTTCGTTCTTCAGCAATAGAATCTTGTAATAATAATAAAGCTTGTAAAAAGGCTTCTGGCCGTGGCGGACAACCTGCCACATAAACATCCACTGGCAAAAATTTATCAACACCTTGGACTACTGAATAAATATCGTACATTCCACCAGAATTAGCACAGGACCCCATACAGATAACCCATTTAGGATCAAGCATTTGCTCATAAAGCTCTTGAATAACAGGTGCCATTTTTATAAAACAAGTGCCTGCAATCACCATAAAATCAGCTTGCCGTGGCGATGCCCTGATAACTTCAGCCCCAAATCGAGCAATATCATGTACGGCTGTGAAGGCAGTCGTCATTTCTACATAACAACAAGAAATACCGAAGTTATAGGGCCATAAAGAATTTTTACGTCCCCAATTGACAACCTTACTAAGTACATTGTCTAGTTTACCCATGAACACGCCTTTATTGGCGAGATCTTCTGACATGTCATCAACAACTGTCCTTTCACCAATAGGGTATTTTTCATTGGTAGCATTAGGGTTGATACGAGTCAGTGTATATTTCATTAGTGGCACTCTTATTTATTTAGTTCATTAAGTCTTTGACGGCTTTGGGGAGCCCAATTCATTACACCTAAACGTAGGATATAAACTAGGCCAGCCAATAAAATCAGGATAAAAACTGTGGCCTCCATAAAACTAGACCAGCCAAAACCTAATAATCCAGCTTTTTTCAAAGAAATCGCCCAAGAAAAGAGAAATAGAGCTTCTATGTCAAAGATAACAAATA
>CALYQH010000316.1 GCA_945283395.1 uncultured Ventosimonas sp.
AAATTAAAGTTTGATTTTAAAAGGTTGTTGATTTCTAAAATAAAATAACTTCTGTTAATTAACTTTTAGTATTCAATATGGTTTTAACATGGATAATTAGAAAAACTTTATGGTCTCTTTTTCAAATCCACTATTAACAGATTTAGGATATTTACTAAAAGGGATATCAGAGAGTTGCTATGTAGGCAAGGATGCACGCTATTCTGCCGATTTTGAAGAAATAGAAAATCTTTTATCTAGCACCGCTTCTCTTTATGTTAATGCAACTACTGACTGGGTAAAGGTAATTAAGCTAAGTGAAAAAATATTAGCTACCGAATCTAAAGATTTACGTGTTCTTGCTTGGCTAGCTTGGGGAATGTATAAAACACATTCTTTTGCTGGCTTACACGCTGGCATTGTTACCATTAATAAAATTATTGAAATAAGTTGGGATGATATTTTTCCCAAAAAAGATAGAACAAGAATTTCCGCAATTGAATGGCTTACTTCTAAGGTAGAGTCGCTTTTTGAAGAAGTTTTTTCAGTTAAAAATCAACTTCCTTTATTTACAGCATTATTAGCTGAATTAGAAAAACTTGATAAATTTTTAACCAGCAAGTGGCATGATAAAGCCCCATTGTTGTTGCCTATATGTCGCCGTTTAGAACGTATGGTCAATGAATCTGAAAAGACGGCAGATGCTGAGCCCAAAGAGGGTGCTGTAGAAAGAGTTATCAACCAAGTTAAAGAGGTTGTTTCTAATGCTATAGGTATTGGCCCAGCAAGTATAGAAAGTGAGAAAGAGGCTAGTAAGTTATTAAGGGACTTACAAGATAATGGTAGAGTGCTTTGCAATTGGTGGCTTGGTCAGAAATCTGCCGATATAAAAGCCTTGCGGTTAAACCGAACGCTTTTATGGTTAGCTATAGATACATTACCAGACAATAAAGATTATTTAACAACCTTGCGACCTATACCTGTAGATAAGATTAATAATTATAAGGAGCGTTTAAAGCAAGGAGGCTTTTCAGATTTAATTATAGATGTAGAAAACAGTATAGCTAAGGCACCTTTTTGGTTAGATGGCCATTATTTTATATGGCTCTGTTTGCAGGCTTTGCAAGTTAGTGCTGCCATGTTTGAGGTCGAAATACAGCTTGCCTTATTTTTAGAAAAATTACCTGATGTAGTGGGGTTAAAATTTTTTGATGGAACACCTTTTGCGAGTGAAGATACCGTCAGGTGGATTAATACCCATGTTTTACCTTTAACCGATAAGCAACAAATTAAATTAAGTACCGATAATCTGGCTGTAAAAAAATCAAAATCTCATAGTTGGGATGAGGTATTAGCTGAGTGTATTGGTAATTTAGCAAAAGTTGGCTTTAGGGAAGCATCTAATGAGTTAATAAAAAATCTTAAAGGTGCGGTTAGTCCTAGGGAACGATTTTTTTGGAAGTTGGCTATTAGTAAATTATGTTTAGCTGATAAGAAGTACGATTTAGCAAAAACACAATTAGAAAATCTTGATGATTATGTTCATCAGTTAGGTATCCATAAATGGGAACCTGAATTAGAACTTGAAATTGTTTGTTTGCTTTATGATTGTTGTAAAGCTATGCCGCAGTCTCAATTGATAAGAGAGGGAAAAGAAAAACTTTATAAAAGATTATGCTTTTTGGATATGGATTTAATTTTAGATGATTAATTTATTACAAATGTAATATTGAATAATTAAAGTAAGTATTGTTGATTTGCTAACTAATGGAGAGTCTCATGGCAAAGAAAGAAAGTTCTGTTGCGCCAAAAGAACGAATTAATATTACCTTTAAGCCTGCAATTGGGGATGCTAAAGAAGAAATTGAAATTCCCTTTAAAGTTATGGTAATTGGTGACTTTACTCAAAGATCTGACGATAGAGCCCTAGAAGATAGAAAGCCTGTCAGTATTGATAAAGTAACTTTTAACGATGTGTTAGAAAAACAGAATTTGGATTTACATATTTCTGTGCCTAATCGCTTGCAAAAGGAAGATGCTGATAGTGAGTTAGCAGTTAATTTAAAGTTTAAAGAAATGAGGGATTTTGAACCCGCTAATATCGTTGAACAAGTACCAGAACTTAAAAAATTAATGGAATTAAGAGATGCTTTGGTAGCATTAAAAGGTCCATTAGGAAATGCTCCTGCTTTTAGAAAAGCAATTGAAAGTGTTTTATCTGATGATGTTTCTCGTGAAAAAGTACTTGCTGAGCTTGGTTTAGCTGCTCTTGCAGGTAAAGATAAAGACAAAGCCCAAGTAGTTAAGGATAAAAAAGGAGATAAATAATGGCTATAGGTTCACAAGAAGAAAAGTCCAAGTCAGCAGTTGTTAATCAAGCTGGAATTCTTGATCGTATTATTGCTGAGACAAAGTTAACTCCAGAAGATGATGCATACAATATTGCTAAACAGGGTGTTGCTGCTTTTATTGAGGAGTTATTAAAACCACAAAATCAGCATGAGCCGGTTAAAAAGGCTTTAGTTGACCGCATGATTAACGAAATAGATAAAAAATTAAGCCGGCAAATGGATGAAATATTGCATCATCCAGATATGCAAAGCCTTGAATCAACATGGCGCGGATTGAAGTTACTCGTTGATCGTACAGATTTTCGTGAAAATAATAAGATTGAGATCTTAAATGTTTCCAAACAAGATTTATTAGATGATTTTGAGGATGCTCCTGAAATCTTTAAATCTGGCCTGTATAAACATGTTTATACTGCAGAATATGGTCAATTTGGTGGTAT
>CALYQH010000317.1 GCA_945283395.1 uncultured Ventosimonas sp.
TTCCCAAATAGCTAGCACAATAATAAACTTTAATACAGAAATATCTTTGTTATAAATAACTCCACCTATAATGCCACCTAAGACAAAATTGCCTATTAAGTCTAGGGGGGTCATATTATTAAGTTGCCCTCTTCCTGTCGTCCTTAACACAATAATGAAGGCTATTAGTCCAATAGCTAGTTTCAAAGCAATTTCAAGATAAATTATTATCATATCTTTGATATTTCCTACATATAATTAATTATTCATCTTGTAGTTTAACAGCTTGTCAACTAACAGCAACTAGACTATCGTTTTAAGAGATTTGCTGTAAATCCTCATCTAATGTTAATAAATTATTTGTTATTTTATTCTGATATTTTTCTATTATCTTATTTAGACAGTGCCATTCTTTATCAGTTATAGTTAATTTTGCTTTAAAAGGGATAATGTCATTACGATAACCTAAACAAACAAGAGTTGGCATAAAATCAGAATGATAATTTGCAATCGACTGGCTTAATATACATACTCCAGCTAACTGTTCTCCTAACTTTAGATCTCCTATTGCTTTTCTAAAACTTATTTTTTTGACACCCCAACGGATAGGCTGTTGTTGCCCACCCATAAGGGGAGCTAAAAAAACTACTTCATAGATATTGTCGTCAATATAGGTCACAGTAGCGGGAATAATAATACCAGCGTTGAAAACAATAGTTGATAAAAATTTATTGACAATATTACTTACTTGAGTGCCTATAGTAGATAAAAATACTCCTAATATACCAATTATTAAAGGCGTCCAAAGCCATTGTTTAGTAAATAACCAAGCAGCTATAGCAATAAAAATTAATCCTATTAACTTTAAAATCCAACCAAGCAATTTTGGTTTAGTGGTGCCCTTTTGTTTAATAGCTAATGTTTTAAGTCTTTCCATATCAAGTAAGCTAGCAGAAACATTTAAAGTTCTTTTAACTATATTGGCCAAATTAGGCTCGTTATCAAAAGGTTTACCTATTTTATGAATACCTAAAAATTCTTCGTTCAATATGTTTTCTATAATCGCAGCTTGCTCTCTTTGGTCAGTTAGCGTGTATAAAATTAACTGTAATTCAAAAAGTTGTGCTAAAACTATTTGTTCAGATACATCTAAAACATCTCTATATTTATTTATAACATGCTGGACTCTCTCTATTAGCACATTAAAGGACTGCTTATGTTGAGTATCTTTAATTTGCAAAAATTTATTCGTAAGTTGAGTAAAATCAGATTGGATGGTCATTTTATATTTTGTCCATTGTTAAAATGAAAACACCATTGTTATCAATCAACAAGGACGCTTTAGAATTCTCAAAATTAGCGCTCAAGATATTCTAATTTATTTTTAACACCATCCCATTCAGCAGCATCAGGTAATGGATCTTTTCGTTCATTAATATTGGGCCATTTACCAGATAATTCTTGATTTATTTCTATAAATTGTTGCATATCTTCTGGTAATTCATCTTCAGAAAAAATAGCTTTAGCTGGACATTCAGGTTCACAGAGAGCACAGTCAATACATTCATCTGGGTTAATAACTAAAAAATTAGGTCCTTCATAAAAACAATCAACAGGGCATACATCGACACAATCGGTGTATTTACATCTGATGCAATTATCAGTAACAACAAAAGGCATTTAAATTTCTCCTCACTCTGCTCCGGCTAAGCAAAGGCAATTTTAACAGCTTTATAATTTATTTGGCAGATTTCATCTAGCTGTTTTTGTTATATCTATATATATGCTTTATTATAACATTTTTAATATTAATAAATGGCTTTCAAATCAATTGCACACGACTTTATCATTTAGTAAAGGCTAATATGCAAATATCTGGTTAAATAATAGGACAAATATCGCTAAGGTTGTTAGTTGGTATTTGATAACTCTTTTTAAAAAGATCTCTGTACTTGTCGGAAAGTTAGATTAATACGTTTTCTCCCTAGTTCAGAATGGCTGCCACTGGCTATAGAAGCAATGCTATGAAATCGTAATCTATCTACCCCACCCCACACAACCACATCTCCATGTTGTAAGCGGACTTTAACTACTTTATCTGATTTATTAAGCCCGCCCCATAAAAATAAAGCAGGTAATCCCAAGGAAAAAGATACTATAGGTGCATTTAAATTTTTTTCATCTTTATCTTGGTGTAATGACATCTTACTAGTTTCTGTATATTCATTTATTAAACAGGCATTAGGCTTAAAATTAATAAATCCTACATGCTCAGCGGCCTGACATGCTAACCGATAAAACGAAGATGGAATTTTTGGCCAGCTCGTGTTTGTTAACGGATCAACCCTCGTATAACGATAACCTTTATTATCAGTAATCCATCCAAAATCTCCACAACTAGTCATAGCGACTGACATTTGATGACCACTTGGGGTAAACATATAACGAAAAGGCACAATATTTATTATGTTAATAATGTCTTTGATCATAGCTTGTGTTTGCTTTTCTGCTAGAAAATTTTGTAATACTAAAGCATTATCTCCCAATTTAAAGATCATTCTTCTGGTTTGTGGTGATCTAAATAAGTCATCTATCATTTATTAATTATCTTTAGATATTGAGCTAATATCAAAGCTAGAAATTTAATTGACTTTCTTTTGCCAATTATATAGCAACTCTAGAGCTTTAAAAGGTGTGAGCTCATTTAAGTTTAACGATTTTAACTCATCTAATACCGGATGATTAGGTGCGGCAAATAAATCTGCTTGCATAGGTGTTGCAACAGGAGCA
>CALYQH010000318.1 GCA_945283395.1 uncultured Ventosimonas sp.
CCACTCTATTTAAAGTGCTGCCCGCGTTAAACTCATAGAACTCTGTAGTGGGCGTGAAATTTTTACCATACAAAGCACCGCGGGAAATTCTCAATTGATCACTATCACCACTAAATACGCCATTATTGCCATCCCACTTATTACGCCCTAATAAAGTGCCACCTAACCCAAAATTAAAGTTAATAGTGTCTGTATAGCTAGCCTCTTTTAAGCCATTGATATAGAGCGTATATAGACTGCCTGCACGGGTTATAGCTACGTGATACCATGTGTTAACTTCTAATGCGGTTTGTGATAAAAGCACATCATTAGCATTGCCAATGCCATTGCCGCCAAAAGCTAGCTGTCCATTTTGACGATTGCTAACATAATTATCGTAGATCATCAGAAAGCGACAATTGCTATCCCAGCTACTTTGGTTATTTGCTATGATAGTTCCAAATTCAACATTTGTAGCTTTACGGCGCAGCCAAAACTCAATTGTAAAATCAATGTTTTCAGCAAAATTAAGGTCAGGCGTTGTGCTAGTTAAGCACGTTAAATTACCGTCACTATTAAAGCGTATTGCTTTATTTTGCACCTTACCTTCTGTATAACTTGGGTTACCTGTGGCTGTCCATACATTACCCGCTTCATCGGTTATACTATTTTCAAACTGCATTAAAATAAGGTCTTTATCCAAGCCTACCTCTGCCCATGTATAAGAGTTAGCAGTATAATTAGTTACTTCATGTAATAGCCCACCGCCCGCATTTAAAAACCTTAGATTGTAAAAGGTATTGGGCTCTATCCCCATATTACCCTGTGTATTATCAATCATCATATCGGCTTGTATTAGCCGATCACGGCTTGACCAGCTCACTGTTAAAAAGCTATCAACTATACTTGGGTAGCTTTGATTGTTTACCTTAACATTGGCGGGCGGATAAGGGCGCGCCTGTCTGCCTTACATAGTGATAGTATCTAAATGGGCTTTGCTAGAGTCGAGTTGTTCGGTTAAAGTATGACTCACTAACTTAGCTTCTACCATAAGCCCTGTGTCATACTCTATAGCGTCGGTAAGTTCAAAGCCATCATAAAACCACACCAGCGCCCCCGCACTATGCGGCGTAGGTACAGTATCTACACAGCCACGACCAAGGGTAACAGTGCCATTAGTGGTGTTGATGCTATCCACTCTCACAATTTCGTTATCAATTAGGGCGGCGCTGCCTATTTCAATGCTTTCTAGCATAGAATAGTTAGCCAGTGTGATTGTCTTTGTTAAATAGTCTATATCAGCACTTAACACACCGTAGAGGCAAAAAGCACCGCCTGTGCTTTCGATAAATTGATCACTGTCTTTTACACGCGATAACATATCAAAGCCACGACATTGGGCAGCAGGGTTAATAGCTAAACTGTTAAATATTGTCTCGATTCCGACTAACTATTTTTTTATAGTCACAATACTATTAATATTTATAGTTGCGTTTTCCTTTGGAATAAAAGCGATGCGTGCTGAATTCGGTTTCTTTACAACAAGCAAACAAAATGCCACAAATATTAGAGTTCATAAATACCTACAGACTGGCAAAGCATTATATTCCTATTGCCCAGAATGTATGCTTGTAACATCAGAGATTGGAGGGCTTGGATACTCATTCAAAGGAAAAGTTTTTGATGCATTAGGTTTAGCTGACAATAATGCAATTAACTTTCACCCCCTAAAGGTGCCAGAGGAAAGATCAGATTACTCAGTAGGCGCGATACCATCTGAGTATATACGTTTTAAAAATCCAGATTATGTAGTAGCCATGTCTCTTTTTTTTGAATCATATAAAAAATCGAATATTGGCTTACAATATATCCAGTATAGTTGCCCAGTTTACACTGTTAAAAAAAGAACGGTTTTTGGAAATAATCTAATTATTCTTTCAAAAAATAAAATACCTGAATCTTTATTAAGTAAGATGGGGTGTTATCTTGTTAATTAATTATTAAAATTTATTAGTTCGTTTAAAAATAAACCCCTAATCAAAGGGGCAAAGATTAAATAAGCATAACTAGCCTGCTAAGATGCCTACCCCTTTTTTTTGCGTAAGCCCTCAGCATAACGGTAGTTTAGGTACTGTCTTAATAGCAGATATTAGCAGGTATCCTTTGTGATTGGTTTCATTTTTGAACTAGAGTAAATTTTACCTTAGTTCACTTTAACTTTATTCCTCCTAAACTCCAAAGTGCTTTAGCTTAACATTAGCGTCAATTGTATGCTAATATCGCGCCCCTATGCGATATCTACTATTATTACTCATTTCGACTGTAACAGTTGCCCAGCCTCAAGACTTTTCAGAAGCTAAAAGATTAGCAGATAAAGTTTATTTCGATAATAAAACAGAATTATATTGTGGTTGTAGCTATTTGAATAAAAAGATCGATCTAGCCAGTTGTGGTTATAAAGTCCGCAAGAATGCAGAAAGAGCAGGGCGCATAGAATGGGAACATGTCGTTCCTGCTGCAACTTTTGGCCGTCAACTTCAATGCTGGCAAAAAGGAAAACGCAAAAACTGCCAACACAATGACCCTCAATTCAATCTCATAGAAGCTGATCTACATAATCTACTACCTGTTATTGGTGAGATCAACCAAGACAGAAACGACTTTCAATATGCTTGGCTACCAGATACGCCTAGCAAATACGGCCAATGCCAAACAGTGGTTGACTTCAAAAAGCGTAAAATGATGCCAAGGAAAGAGGCTAGGGGGATAGTAGCAAGGAT
>CALYQH010000319.1 GCA_945283395.1 uncultured Ventosimonas sp.
ATTCAGATGGGCTTTCCGGGTTATTTTCTAATAGTAATGGATTTTATCCAATGGGCTAAAAAGAATAGAATTCCAGTTGGTCCTGGACGTGGTTCAGGAGCTGGTTCGCTAGTAGCCTATTCACTTAAAATTACTGATCTTGATCCTTTGCAGTATGATTTGCTGTTTGAACGTTTTTTGAATCCTGAACGTGTATCTATGCCTGACTTTGACGTGGATTTTTGTATGGATGGCCGTGATAGGGTAATAGATTATGTTGCCGATACTTATGGCCGTAATGCAGTTAGCCAAATTATCACTTTTGGGTCTATGGCTGCTAAAGCTGTAGTTCGTGATGTGGCAAGGGTACAAGGAAAGTCTTATGGATTGGCTGATCGTTTATCTAAGATGATTCCTTTTGAAATAGGAATGACCCTTCAAAAAGCCTATGATCAGGAGGAATCTTTAAGGGAGTTGCTAAAGAATGATGATGAGGCCGCTGAAATTTTGGAAATGGCGTTAAAATTAGAAGGTATTACTAGAAATACAGGGAAACATGCAGGAGGAGTGGTAATAGCGCCTACTAAATTAACAGATTTTTCTCCAGTACAATGTGATGAAGATGGTCATGGTTTAGTTACTCAATATGATAAGGAAGATGTTGAGGCTGCGGGCTTAGTTAAGTTTGACTTTTTGGGATTAAGAACTCTTACTATTATAGATTGGGCATTAGATACCATAAATAGTGAAAGAGTTAAACAAGGCGAATCGCCATTAGATATTAATTTTATTCCATTAGATGATGAAAAAACGTATAAATTACTCCAAAGAGCTGAAACAACCGCGGTATTCCAATTAGAATCTCGTGGTATGAAAGAGCTTATAAAAAAGCTCAAGCCTGACTGTTTGGAAGATTTGATAGCGTTGGTGGCTTTATTTCGTCCTGGCCCTTTGCAGTCAGGTATGGTGGATGATTTTATTAATAGAAAACATGGTAGAGCAGAAATTTCTTACCCCCATCCTGATTATCAATTGGAATGTTTAAAACCTGTGTTAGCTCCTACTTATGGGGTTATTTTGTATCAAGAACAAGTGATGCAAATTGCCCAAGTGATGGCAGGTTATACCTTAGGTGGTGCTGATATGCTTCGCCGGGCTATGGGGAAGAAGAAGCCAGAAGAAATGGCTAAACAGCGCGCAGTATTTTTACAGGGAGCGATAAAGCAGGGTATAAATCAAGAGTTAGCAGGTAATATTTTTGATCTAGTAGAAAAGTTTGCGGGTTATGGCTTTAATAAATCGCATTCCGCAGCCTATGGTTTAGTTTCTTATCAAACTGCTTGGCTGAAAACTCATTATCCGTCTCCTTTTATGGCAGCCGTCTTATCCGCAGATATGCACAATACTGATAAGATAGTAACGCTAATTGAAGAATGCCGTAACATGAACTTACGCATTGATGCGCCAGATGTGAATACTTCAAAATTTAAGTTTACTGTAGGAGATGATGGCCGTATTGTTTATGGGCTTGGGGCTATCAAGGGAGTAGGTGAGGGCCCAGTTGCGGCCATAGTAGAAGCTCGTCAACTAGGCTGTTTTAAGGATTTATTTGATTTTTGTAAAAGAGTAGATATGAAACGTATTAATAAACGTACTCTTGAAGCACTCATAAAATCTGGCGCGTTTGATAGGCTAGGACCTTATTATCAAGATGAATTGAAAGCTTATAAGATGACGGTGGATAAGAATAGAGCTGTATTAATGGCTGCCATTGAAGAGGCTATTCAAGTAGCAGAACAGCAAGCCCGTAGTCAAGATAGTGGTCTTATGGATTTGTTTGATGAGTTATTTACAGCTGAATCTAATGGGGATGTCTATCTAGCTTATCAACAGGTTCGTGAAATCCCTATCAAAGAACGTTTAAAAGGCGAGAAAGAAACCTTGGGACTGTATTTAACAGGACATCCTATAGATGAGTATGAAGTAGAAATCAGACGTTTTGCTAAGCACCGAATAAAGGATTTGAAAGCTTCCCGAGATAGTCAAACAGTGGCAGGTCTTATCGTTAGTATGAGAATAATGAAAAATAAAAAAGGGGATAAGATGGCTTTTGTTGTGTTGGATGATCGTTCAGCTCGTATTGAAGCATCACTTTTTGCCGACGTTTTTTGTGAAGCACAGCAATTGATAGCACAGGATGTAATGGTCGTAGTAGAAGGCGAGGTTAGCTATGATGATTTTTCTAGCAATTTACGAATGAGAGTAAAAAAAGTACATAGTTTATTAGATGCTCGCACCAACTTAGCTGAAAGTTTATGTATTTGTGTTAATCATCAGCAGTTAGTTAAGGAACAGCTGAATTGGTTAAGTAGTTTATTAGTACAATATAAGGGCAATTGCCCTATTAGTTTGGCGTATCAAAACGGTGAGGCAACAGCTATGTTGAGGTTTGGTGAGGCTTGGCAAGTTAAGCCCTCTGATGTGTTAATTCAATTATTAAGAGATCAGTTTGGGAAAGATCAAGTTTATTTAAACTACCGTTGACAAAACCGGCTGAGCACCTCATTAATTTTTTGGTTTATAACTTTCAGTTATTAGCAATGTGTCAAGGCATGTTTGCTAATTAGGTTATTATGCTGTTAGTTAGCCTATCACTTATCTAATGTATTTTATTTATTTTTTTAATTTTTTGAAATTGCAAGGAATTTACTAAAACAGTACGTTTTAATTGAGTATTAATGAACAAGTTATTATAAGTATTATTTAACCTAA
>CALYQH010000320.1 GCA_945283395.1 uncultured Ventosimonas sp.
CAATAAGCCATTAGGATCAACAAGAGCTTGATCTAAGGCTGGAAAGTCGAGGTTATCATGAGCTAATAAAGCAAGCTCCATACTCTTTATAATCCTTCTAAATAGTGTTCTACATCTAAAGCAGCCATACATCCCGCTGCCGCTGAAGTAATAGCTTGACGATATACTTTATCAGCCACATCCCCTGCTGCAAAAACGCCCGCTATACTAGTGGCAGTTGCCCCATGTTTACCAGCTTGAATACTAATATAACCATTATCTAGAGCTAATTGGCCTTGAAAAATATCCGTATTAGGCTTATGCCCAATGGCAATAAATACTCCCATCAAATCTACAGTAGACGTATCACCTGTTTTAACATCTTTCAATCTTACGCCTGTAACCCCTTGATTATCGCCTAGCACTTCATCCAAAGTAGTATTCCAATGAATCACTACATTTCCAGAAGCCACTTTTTCAAATAGCTTATCCTGCATTATCTTTTCACAACGTAATTTATCACGGCGATGAATAAGATGAACCTGCTTAGTAATGTTAGCTAGATATAGCGCCTCCTCAACTGCTGTATTTCCTCCTCCAACCACTGCCACTACTTGCTTTTTATAAAAAAATCCATCACAAGTTGCGCAAGCAGAAACTCCTTTTCCCTTAAAGCGTTCTTCAGAAGGTAAACCTATATATTGGGCAGAGGCTCCTGTTGCAATAATCAGGGTATCACAAGTATAAGTTCCATTATCCCCCGTTAAAGTGAAAGGTTTATTGGTAAGATCGGCTTTATTAATATGGTCATAAACAATTTGAGTAGCGAAACGCTCGGCATGTTTTTGCATTCTTTCCATCAATGCTTTACCTTGTACACCTTCCACATCACCCGGCCAATTATCTACTTCAGTAGTGGTAGTTAATTGTCCTCCTGGCTGCATCCCAGTAATCAATAAAGGGTTTAAATTAGCACGAGCTGCATAAACTGCCGCTGTATAACCTGCTGGCCCAGCACCTAAAATAATAACTTTTGCATGTTGCATATCTGACATAACACTTACTCGCTTAAACCTTATTTAGATAAACACTATTTTATAACATAACAACATTTTTAATAGCGTTATCTTAACTAATATCGTAAAAGCTTTTAACCTATCATGTCTTAGTTTAGTTATGAGTATTAACTATCTACAAAAAACTGTACAATAGTTAACTATATAAATGACTAAAGAGAATAATATTATGGCAATTGCCGAAATCACTAGCGAAAACTTTGAACGTACTATCGAAACTAACCCTATAGTTATTCTTGATTTCTGGGCAGCTTGGTGTGGCCCATGCCGTAATTTTGCACCCATTTTTGAAGAAGTAGCAAATAAGTATCCTGATATTGTATTTGGTAAAATCAATACTGAAGAACAGCAGGAATTAGCAGGTAATTTTGGGATTCGTTCTATTCCAACTATTGCAGTGTTCCGTGAACAAATAATGATTTATTTCGAAGCTGGCTCATTATCCGCCCATAATTTAACACAGCTAATAGAAGAAATACGTGGCCTTAACATGGATGAAATTCGTGAAGAAATTGCGACCCAACAACAAGATTCTAAATAAACAAAACCTATGAATCAATCCACATCTTTAATAGTTGGTCTCAATGAGTGGATTAGTCTACCTGAACTGGGCGTGATAGGGCAACGTTGTAAAATTGATACCGGAGCAACCACCTCTAGTCTTCATGCTACAGATATTAAAGTATTTACCCGTAACAATCTGAAATGGGTGCGTTTTACTGCCTATTTAGGTACTTTAGTACAAAGAGGTCACAACTGTGAAGCACCATTAGTTAGTATCAAAAACATCAAAAGTTCTAATGGCTTGACTCAAAGTCGCTATGTAATACGTACTTTATTAACTTTAGGTACTCTTAGCTGGCCTGTAGAATTTACTTTAGCTTGTCGTAAAAGCATGCAATACCGTGTATTATTAGGTTCAAAAGCACTTATAGATGGACAACTATTAGTTAATCCAGCCCTTTCTTATATACAACCCAAACCTATTTTCAGCCTATCTCATTAATTAAAACTATTATTATGAAAATTGCTATTCTTTCTCGCAACTCTAACCTCTATTCAACTCGACGTTTAGTTATTGCAGGGGAAGCACGTGGTCATCAAATGGTAGTAATAAATACTTTACGTGCTTACATGAATATCACTAGCCAACAACCTCAAATACATTATCGAGGTCAAGAATTAACCGATTTTGATGCTGTCATCCCTCGTATTGGAGCTTCAGTAACTTTTTATGGCTGTGCCTTATTACGCCAATTTGAAATGATGGGGGTCTTCACTTTAAATGACTCTGTTGCTATTACTCGCTCTAGAGACAAGTTACGCTGCTTACAATTACTCTCTCGTAAAGGTGTAGATCTACCTATTACAGGTTTTGCTCATTCCCCTAATGATATTCCCGATTTATTACAAATGGTTAGAGGGGCACCAGTTATTATTAAACTTTTAGAAGGTACCCAAGGTTTAGGCGTAGTATTGTGCGAAACCAATAAAGCAGCTGAATCAGTCTTACAATCCTTTATGAAGCTTAAACATCACATGATGGTACAGGAATATATCAAAGAAGCGGGTGGAGCTGATATCAGATGCTTTGTAATAGGAGGAAAAGTCATAGCCACTATGAAAAGACAAGCTCAGGCTGGTGATTTTCGCTCTAATTTGCACTGCGGTGGTAGCGCTGAACTTATT
>CALYQH010000321.1 GCA_945283395.1 uncultured Ventosimonas sp.
GTTATTTAAGCGTTATGGAATGGTTGATGGGGACGAACCAAAATTTGTTGCTGAAGTTCGTAAAAATATGGAACGTGAATTGCGCCAAGCAATCAAAAGTAAGATCAAAAATCAAGTGTTTGCAGCTTTATTGAAAAAATATGATTGTGATTTACCTCGTGTATGGATAAATAGCGAAGCCTCTTCGTTACGTGATCAATCTATTAACCAAATGAATTCTCAGTATGGTATGAAGCTAAATCCTCAAGATTTTCCTTTTGACCGCTTTAAAGAAAAAGCCAAGAATCGTATTTTATTAGGATTGATAGTCAGAAAAATTATTGATAAAAATGAACTCAAAGTCGATGAACAACGAGTTAATGCTATGATAGAAGAAATAGCTTCTGTTTATGAAGAACCACAAGAAGTTATTAAACAATTGAATGAGGATAAAAAAGGGTTAGAGGGTATTCGTTCTGTTGTTTTAGAGGATCAAGTGGTTGACTTATTATTAAGTCAGATTAAAGTAACAAATGAAGCTATGGTTTATCAAGATGCAGTTAAACCTAATGAAAAAATGCATTTAGATATATAAGGGTAGTATAGTAACTCATCATAGGCCAGCTTTATGCTGGCTTATTACACCTTTAGATAAAGTAATTGAGGAAATAACGTGTCAAAATCTATTTTACAACAGATGACCAACATCGAAGCTACAGGTGGTTTAGTACCAATGGTTGTTGAGCAATCACCACGAGGGGAAAGAGCTTATGATATTTATTCACGATTACTAAAAGAAAGAGTTATTTTTTTGGTTGGGCAAGTTGAAGATTACATGGCTAACCTAGTAGTAGCTCAATTACTTTTTTTAGAGGCAGAAAACCCTGATAAAGATATTTATCTATACATTAATTCACCTGGTGGTGTAGTAACAGCTGGTATGGCTATTTATGATACTATGCAATTTATCAAGCCTGATGTATCTACCATTTGTATGGGGCAAGCGGCCAGTATGGGAGCCTTATTATTAGCAGGTGGTGCCGCCGGTAAAAGATATGCTTTATCCCATGCAAGAGTGATGATTCACCAACCTTTAGGTGGCTTTCAAGGACAAGCATCAGATATTGAAATCCATGCGCGTGAAATTTTAGGTATTAGAGAAAGATTGAATGAGATATTGGCTAAACATACTGGTCAACCTCTTGATATTATTGCTCGTGATACTGATCGTGATAACTTTATGAGTGCACAAGCTTCTGTAGAGTATGGTTTAATTGATAAAGTATTGACTAGCCGCGAGGCTATTAAGGGATAAGTGGTAAAGTAATACTTGAAAAAGATCAAGTTAGACCCAATTTACCTTTTAAATACTTGAAATTTGGATTAATTGAATGACTGATATTCATAATGGTGATGATAACGGTAAATTACTTTACTGTTCTTTTTGTGGAAAGAGCCAACATGAGGTGCGTAAGTTAATTGCTGGCCCTGATGTATTTATTTGTGATGAATGTGTCGGTCTATGTGATGATATTATTCGTGAAGAAATTCAAGACCAACAGATTGATGGAGTAGAGGAAAACAAATTACCTTCGCCCAAAGAGATTAGCAGTATTTTAGATCAATATGTTATTGGACAAGAGCGAGCTAAGAAAATTTTAGCCGTTGCGGTCTATAATCATTATAAACGCTTAAATCGCCGCGATAAAAAGGATGAGATTGAGTTGGGTAAAAGTAATATTTTGCTGATAGGCCCAACAGGATCAGGTAAAACTTTATTAGCAGAAACGTTAGCTAGATTACTTAATGTACCATTTGCAATAGCTGATGCAACAACCTTGACCGAAGCCGGTTATGTTGGTGAGGATGTTGAAAATATTATTCAAAAGCTATTGCAACGTTGTGATTATGATATAGAAAAAGCCCAAATGGGAATTGTCTATATAGATGAAATAGATAAAATATCTCGCAAATCTGATAACCCATCTATCACGCGCGATGTGTCAGGGGAAGGCGTGCAACAAGCTTTGTTAAAGTTAATAGAAGGCACCGTAGCCTCAGTTCCTCCACAAGGTGGGCGTAAGCATCCTCAGCAAGAATTTTTGCAAGTGGATACTAAGAATATTTTATTTATTTGTGGTGGTGCTTTTGCTGGCTTAGAAAAAGTTATACAGAATCGTTCTGAGCCAGGAGGCATAGGCTTCAATGCTGAAGTACGTAGCAAAAAAGTGATTAAACAACTAGGAGAGTCACTAAGTCATGTTGAACCAGAAGATTTAGTGAAATTTGGTTTAATTCCTGAGTTTGTGGGGCGTTTACCTGTAATTGCCACTTTAGAAGAGTTAAATGAAGAAGCATTAATTCAAATTCTAACCGAACCTAAAAATGCTTTAACCAAACAGTATGAAAAATTATTTGAAATGGAAAGCGTTGAACTTGAATTTCGTGATGATGCTATAAAAGCAATTGCCAAGAAAGCATTTGAACGAAAAACGGGTGCTCGTGGGTTGCGTTCTATTTTAGAGGGTATACTACTAGATACCATGTATGAAATACCTTCTCATCAAGATATCAGCAAAGTTTTTATTGATGAAAGTGTAGTTACTGGTGGCAAACCTTTGTTGATTTATACAAATAGTAAGGATGAAGGTCAGAAATCAGCAACACAGGATGCTTAATGTTTAACACCCTAAACCTAAATAGGTTATAGGGTGTAATTAAGTCATTTAGTGT
Source organism: uncultured Ventosimonas sp. (assembly GCA_945283395.1). GTDB lineage: Bacteria > Pseudomonadota > Gammaproteobacteria > Pseudomonadales > Pseudomonadaceae > Entomomonas. The sequence goes on from CALYQH010000321.1 coordinate 2,713, forward strand.
TATACTATTCAATGTTTTTTACTTTTTT
>CALYQH010000322.1 GCA_945283395.1 uncultured Ventosimonas sp.
GATTTACCTGCTATCTGTACTAAAATACAAACTGTCCAGCAAAGTAATGATAGATTTTTACAAAAAGCTGCCCAAAATTTAGCAAAAGGATGTCCTATGACTGCATGGCTGATTTGGGAGCAATTTAAGCGCTTTGCTCGCTGTTCTATTGCAGAAGTATTGGCTATGGACTATACCATTGCGCAACACTGTTGCATGAATGCTGATTTTTTAGAGGGAGTTAGAGCATTGCTGATAGATAAAGATAACCAACCGCAATGGAGTTATAAAACGGTAGCAGATGTTCCTTATGAGGAGGTTATCTGGCATTTTCAGTTATGCTAAAACTAACTAATGTTAATCTAAAACGCTTTAAAAAAAATTTACAACTTGATGATAACTAATGAAAGTGTTTATTTGAAAAATACCATTAAATTAACCATTAACACTTTATTAATTAACAAATTTGGTAGTTAATTTAAAGATCAAGAGGTTATTTAAGTTCAATTGTTAATGAGTATGTATCCATTGAGATAGCTAGCAAATAAAACCCATAATAAATAAGGTACAAATAATAACGAACTCCAGATATGTATTGGCCAAGTTACTATCATATAACTAATGATCAGAATAATTAAGATAATTATATCTATAAACCCCAACACGTGGCTTTTTAAATAAAAAAAGACAAGAGACCATAGAAAATTAACTAATAATTGTATTATAAATAAGCTAATCACAATGGGATGGCTGGTTGTATCACTTATTACGAGGGCAATGGATATACCCATGGTGATATAAATTAATGACCAAGCAATTGGGAATAGGATATTGGATGGAGTTAAAGGAGGTTTTTTTAAGGATGGATACCAATTCGTTAACGCTTCGGTCTGAAAATGTCTGGAAAAAAAACCTACTAGTAGACAAATAGTAATAGCTATTACTATTTTAAACAATGTATTCATCACTTATTAGCCGATAGAGTTTAAGATAACGTTATGAATACATTTAATAACGTTTCACTCCAAGAAACTATTATCTTTTTGTCGCAATTGTTTAGAAAATGCAATACTAAAGCTTATTAATTGCTTGTTGCATCCTCTGCAAGGCTTCTTCTAATAATATCTTAGAACAGCCAAAGTTTAAACGTATAAATTTATCTTTACCGAACGCATGGCCATCAGACAAGCCCACCCCAGCTTTTTCAAAGAATTTTTGAGGATTATCTACCGGTAATTGGCTGGCATCTATCCATGCTAAGTAGCTGGCTTCAATGGGTAATAAGTTTAATCCTGGCATATTATTTATTTGTTGATAAACATAATCTCTATTTTTTCTTAAATAAGTTATTTGATCTGGTAGCCAACTACCCTGATCATTATAGGCCGCTATTGCTGCACTATAAGCTAGAATATTTAGCTCAGGAACGACTCCTTCTAAGGTTTTTTGAAATTGTTTTTTCAATTTAGCATTCGGAATAATAGCAATAGAAGCGCCTAAGCCTGCTATATTAAAGGTTTTAGAAGGAGCCATTAGAGTAATAGATCTAGCAGCAGCATCTGTATTGAGAGAGGCAAAGGGAATATGCTTTAGATTAGGTGCTAGCACTAAATCACAATGAATTTCGTCGGAGCATACTACTAAATCATGTGCTTGTGCAAAAGCTAATTGTGCTAACAATTCATCCTTGGTATATACAGTTCCACCAGGGTTCTGTGGGTTGCAGAGCATTAATAATTTTTCGTTTCCTAAGAGCTGTAAAGTAGTTAAGTTCATGATCCATCTATGGTGACTAATTGCCAATGAGGCATAGCGTTGTGCTCTATTAACTCGGTTAGCTGCTGCCATAAAAGGAGGATAGATAAGATGAGGAGCTATACTAGCTTGTGTTTCATCAGTGAAGGCACGTAAAGCAATATTTAAGCCACTTACTACACCAGGTAAAAAAACTAACCATTCTTCCTTAACAGACCATGCGTAATGTTTGGCTGCCCAGTTAATAAAAGCGTTAGCTGATGTTTTTGGCTGCCCACCATAGCCAAAGATACCTTCTGCAACCCTTTCTTGAAGCGCTTTTATAATACTAGGAGGCGACATAAAATTAGTATCGGCAACCCATAATGGAATTACATCTTTACCTGCATATTTTGCCATTTGAGGCTATCAGAATTAATTCTATTATTTATCTTATCAAAATTAAACATAGGTTAAGTTCCTTATTTATATACTAGGTTAGCTAGTTATTATATGGCAATATATATAGGAATAAATATTTATTATCTCTGTAAACTGAGAGGTTTTGCATGACAACATTAGGAACGCCTTTATCAGCAACTGCTACAAAAATATTATTATGTGGCTCAGGTGAGCTAGGTAAAGAATTGGTTATTGAACTACAGCGGTTAGGTTGTGAAGTGATAGCTATTGATCGTTATGCTAATGCTCCTGCGATGCAAGTTTCACACCGTAGCTATGTGGTTAATATGCTAGATAGCCAAGCGTTAAAAATGGTGATCGAAAAAGAACAGCCTGATTTTATAGTGCCAGAGATAGAAGCTATAGCTACAGAGACTTTGCTAGAACTAGAAAAAGAAGGTTTTACCGTTGTCCCTACCGCGCGTGCAACTCAGCTAACAATGAATAGAGAGGGGATCAGAAGACTAGCAGCAGAACAACTTAAACTAGCAACCTCACCTTATCGCTTTGCAGACAATGAGATTGAATTCTTACAAGCTGTTAAGGATTTAGGTTATCGT
>CALYQH010000323.1 GCA_945283395.1 uncultured Ventosimonas sp.
TAAATAACGCTGTAACCCTGCACGGTCATGTACAATTTCCATTGCACGGCCACCAAGTACATAAGAAGGACGCACTACTAAAGGATAACCTATTCGCTCTGCTCCCTCAATAGCTTCTTGCTCACTACGGGCAGTAGCATTACAAGGTTGCAGAAGATTTAAACGCTCCACCATTTGTTGAAAACGCTCTCTATCTTCAGCTCTATCAATAGAATCTGGGCTTGTACCTATAATAGGCACACCAGCTTCCTCTAATGCTCGACAAATTTTTAAAGGGGTTTGTCCTCCGTACTGCACTATCACGCCTTTAGGCTTTTCAACACGTACTATTTCTAATACATCTTCAAGTGTAACAGGCTCAAAATAAAGACGATCAGAAGTATCATAATCAGTAGATACGGTTTCAGGGTTACAATTCACCATAATGGTTTCATAACCATCCTCACGCATAGCTAAGGCAGCATGCACACAACAATAATCAAATTCTATACCTTGCCCAATACGGTTCGGACCTCCGCCTAATACCATAATCTTATCGTTTGAGGTAGGATTGGCTTCACACTCCTCCTCATAGGTTGAATACATGTAGGCGGTATCAGTAGCAAATTCGGCAGCGCAGGTATCCACTCTTTTATAAACAGGTAATACTTTTAGCTTATAACGGTGCGCCCGCAAAGCTTTTTCGCTAATTCCTAGCAATTTTGCTAGACGCGCATCTGAAAAACCCTTACGTTTCAATTTCCACATTATGGCTTTGTCTAATGTTGCTAGGCCTAACGTTTTTACTTGCTCTTCTAATTTGATAAGCTCCTCAATTTGAACCAAAAACCATTGATCAATTTTAGTTAAATTAAAAACTTTCTCTACTGAAAAACCTGCCCGCATAGCATCAGCTATATACCAAATACGATCAGCGCCTGGCACTGTTAACTCTTTAACTAAGCGACTCTCTAGTTGAGGATCTTTTAAATCTAATTTAGGGTCAAAACCACTCGCCCCTACTTCTAAACCTCGCAAAGCTTTCTGTATTGACTCTTGAAAAGTACGGCCTATTGCCATTACTTCACCAACTGATTTCATTTGCGTAGTTAGACGGGCATCAGCTTTAGGGAATTTTTCGAAGGCAAAACGAGGTACTTTTGTTACCACATAATCTATAGCGGGTTCAAATGAGGCAGGTGTTCTACCTCCGGTAATTTCATTTTGTAATTCATCTAATGTATAACCAACTGCCAGCTTAGCTGCTATTTTAGCAATAGGAAAACCTGTAGCTTTAGAGGCTAGCGCCGAAGAACGAGAAACTCTTGGATTCATCTCTATCACTACCATACGTCCAGTAGTAGGACAGATACCAAACTGCACATTCGAACCACCAGTTTCAACTCCTATTTCATGTAATACAGCTAATGAAGCATTACGCATAATTTGATATTCTTTATCAGTCAATGTCTGGGCTGGTGCAACTGTGATAGAGTCACCTGTATGAATCCCCATTGGGTCAAAATTCTCAATTGAACAAACAATGATACAATTATCTTTCTTATCACGTACCACTTCCATTTCATATTCTTTCCAACCTATTAATGACTCATCAATCAATAATTCCTTGGTAGGAGATAAATCTAAACCACGATTACAAATTTCCTCAAATTCTTCACGATTATAAGCAATACCTCCCCCTGTTCCTCCCATCGTAAACGAAGGACGAATGATACAAGGGAATCCTACTTTATCAAGAACTTGATAAGCTTCCTCTAAACTGTGAGCAATACCAGAACGGGGGCATTCTAAACCTATTGCCTTCATTGCTTGATCAAAACGAGAACGATCTTCTGCCTTATCTATGGTATCAGCCTTAGCACCTATCATTTCTACGTTATATTTAGCTAATATTCCGTGCCTTTCTAAATCTAAAGCACAATTTAAGGCTGTTTGCCCTCCCATAGTTGGCAACAATGCATCTGGTTTTTCTTTGTCAATAATTTTAGCTACTGTTTGCCATCTAATAGGCTCTATATAAGTTGCGTCAGCCATTGCCGGATCGGTCATAATAGTAGCAGGATTAGAGTTAACTAAAATAACTCTAAATCCTTCTTCTTTTAAAGCCTTACATGCTTGTGCACCAGAGTAATCAAACTCGCAAGCCTGACCAATCACAATTGGACCGGCACCTAAAATAAGGATATTCTTTATATCTGTACGTTTTGGCATGGTTCTCTCGTGCTTCTCAATTAATCTAACGAGGCAATGGCTAAACTAATGCCAAAGCCGACAAATAATAATCCCACCCCAGCAGTAGCCGTAGCTGCTAATCTCTGTCTCTTGTAAAACCAAATAGCTAAAGCTGCACCAGTGAAGATTAAAAAAGTTAAATATGTAAAACTACAAATTTGTACGGTTAATCCTAAAATAAAAAAAGATAATCCAGTATGGGTATATGTATGGTCAACAAACTGAATAAAAAAGGCCACAAAAAATAAAATAGATTTAGGATTAGACAAACTTAATAATAAGGCTTTCTTGAAAGGATTTTTTAGCCTTGTTTTAGCTGCTGTGTCATAATCGATTTGAACCTTTGGAGCTTTATATTTTTGGCAAGCTCCTTTAAGCATCATTATACCCAGATAAAATAAATAAAGTGCTCCAACACTTTTAACAAGTATAAAAAGCATTGGAAATGCTTTAAGCAATGATGACACCCCCAAAATAGAAAAGGTCATTAACATTGCATC
>CALYQH010000324.1 GCA_945283395.1 uncultured Ventosimonas sp.
TACTCTTATGGACTTATCATAAACAGTACCTAATTTAGCTTGAAAAATAACATTCTTTAAACGCTCATTAAACTCTGCTAATGGCTGCTTACTATCTTGTCTAAAGAAGAATTCGGCATCTGCTAGCCGTGGACGTACCACTTTTTCATTACCAGCAATAACTTGCGCAGGATCAGCGCTAACTACATTCGCAACGGTTATAAATAGTGGCAATAATTTACCTGCTTCATCTAACAAGCAAAAATATTTTTGATTATCCTGCATAGTAGAAATTAGCGCTTCTTGTGGCACTACTAAGAATCTATCCTCAAAACTACACACTAACGGAACAGGCCATTCTACTAACGCGGTGACTTCTTCTAATAAATCATCAGGGATGAGCGCATGGCCTTTATTTTCAGCAGCTAATTGAGTCACTCTTGTAGCTATTAATTCCTTACGTTGGGCAAAATCAACCAATACATGCGCAGCCCGCAAATCCTCCACATAACTAGTTGGTGAACTAATATAAACTGCTTCAGGATTATGAAATCTATGGCCTCTAGACTCATGTCCTGCTTTTTGTGCCAAAATCTCACAATCAATCACTTGGTCATCTAATAACATGACTAACCATTGAGTAGGACGAACAAACTCCTCCGTTCTAGCCCCCCAGCGCATTCTTTTTGGAATAGGCAGATTATCTAAAGCCATTTTTACAATATTGGGTAGTAAAACTTTAGTTGCTTGCCCTTTAACTATTTGCACAAAGCGCAGCTTAGTCCCTGTTTGATCTATCGCTGCCAACTCTACGCCACATTTTCGAGCAAAGCCTAAAGCTGCTTGTGTGGGAGTTCCATCCGCTGCAAAGGCTACTTGCTTAGGCGGACCATCTATCGCTTGACTTCGATCTGCTTGTTGCTCATCAAGTGCTTCTATTATTACGGCTAGCCTTCTTGGCGTAGCAAAATATTGACTATTTTTATAAGCTAAACCTGCCTCTTTTAATCCTTGTTCTATGCCTTTTAGAAAAGCTTCAGCAAGTGTTTTCAATGCTTTTGGCGGTAGCTCTTCAGTTCCTAACTCAACTAAAAAATCTTTGGTACTCATTATTCAACTTCCTGCATTTTTGCCAAAATTTTGTCATGTAACGCATCATCTGCCATAGGGAAACCCAATCTAGCTCGAGCTTCAAAATAACTTTGGGCTACTGCTCTAGCTAATGTTCTCACTCTTAAGATATAGCGTTGCCGCTCTGTCACAGAAATGGCCCGCCGGGCATCTAATAAATTGAAGGTATGGGAAGCTTTGAGTACCATTTCATATGAAGGTAAAGGTAATTTTAGTGCCATTAATCTGTTAGCTTCACTTTCATAATAATCAAATAATTCAAATAATTTTTCTACATTGGCATATTCAAAATTATAAGTAGACTGTTCAACTTCATTTTGATGATAAACATCTCCATAAGTCACCTTACCAAATTGACCATCCGTCCATATTAAGTCATAGACAGAATCCACTCCCTGTAAATACATAGCTAACCTTTCAAGACCATAGGTTATCTCACCGGTAACAGGGTAGCACTCTATACCCCCTACTTGCTGAAAATAAGTAAACTGAGTAACCTCCATGCCATTTAGCCATATTTCCCAACCTAATCCCCAAGCGCCTAGGGTTGGAGATTCCCAATTATCTTCAACAAAGCGAATATCATGGATTAATGGATCAAGGCCAATATGCTTCAAAGAGCCAAGATAAAGTTCTTGTAAGTTATCTGGGTTAGGTTTTAATACCACTTGAAATTGATAGTAATGTTGTAGCCTATTAGGATTCTCACCATATCGGCCATCGGTCGGTCTACGTGAGGGCTGAACATAAGCAGCATTCCATTTTTCAGGGCCTATTGCTCTTAAAAATGTAGCCGTATGAAATGTGCCAGCCCCTACTTCCATATCATAAGGTTGAAGCACAGCACAGCCTTGCAAAGCCCAATACTGTTGCAAAGCTAATATTAAATCTTGGAAAGTACGAACAGTCGCCACTTGAATTACCTATCACTTAAAATCATTTGCTAAGTTAGCTGAATGTATAGCTATCCTAAAGAAACTAAGTTCAATTTTTAATTGTAAGTCATTCAGTATAACAGGGAGAAAGCCTAACCATGAAGTCTATTTGTTAACTAAATAAAATATTTTGTGTAATTTATATAATTATGATCGAATTTTAGCAAAAATATAAAGTCTTTAATCACAGCTTTTTTAAAAAGCCTTATTAAATTAATCTAGTAAAACGGTTCTAAATATTATTTTGGTTGCTTAGCTAATATCTTAGCTGTATCTTCTAAAGATTTCTTACCTTCTTTACTAGCTTTTCTGTAATTACGTATTAAATTTAATTCTTGTTTGGTTAATTCTAGGGTTGCATCATATTTAGCAGTACTTTCTGCAATATCTAATTTATCATGCCCTTTATTATGGTATGAGAGAGTTCTTCTGCCAGTAATTATATAATTGGTATCAACGCCTAGTTTAACTAACTGTACTATAACTTCGGAGCCGGGATGAATTTTACCTGATTCGTATCTACTCCATGTCTCTCTAGTTACGGACACTTTTTCTGCGATTTCTTGTTGAGTTAAAGCTAGTTTTTTGCGTTCTTCCTTTAGTCTAGTAGGTAACGTCGTTTGAGCCATGGCATAATTCCTTGTAAATTGAAGCCAATAATTAAACTTGATTATGACATATCATAA
>CALYQH010000325.1 GCA_945283395.1 uncultured Ventosimonas sp.
AGCGTCTTAAACATGATTGGACATATAATTGGCAGTCAATATGCGAAGCTAATAATATACTTCCCACTATGACGTTAAGAGTTAATCAACATTATATTAAACGGGAAGAATATCTAGTTTTACTCTCTCAAAATAATATAATGGCTAATCCATGCCTTTATAGTCCTGATGGGATTCAACTTGCCTCTCCTTGTGCTGTTGAGCAACTACCGCGCTTTATTGATGGTTGGGTAAGTGTGCAAGATGAAGCTGCTCAATTAGCTGCTCATCTGCTCGAGTTAAAACCCAAACAACGAGTGCTAGATGCCTGCTGTGCACCTGGAGGTAAAACTTGTCATATATTAGAATTACAACCTAATTTAGCTTCTGTGCTAGCTCTAGATATAGATGAAAAACGCTTAATGAGAGTTACAGAAAATTTACAAAGACTCCATCTACAAGCTACTCTAAAAGTTGCTGACGTAAAAAAAATGAAGCAATGGTGGGATAATCAATCTTTTGATCGTATTCTTGTGGATGCGCCTTGTTCAGCAACAGGGGTGATTCGTAGACATCCTGATATTAAGATAACCCGTTACGCTGAAGATATTACACCACTAGCTGAATTGCAGCTAACCATACTTAATAATCTATGGCCAACTCTTGCTGTTGGTGGTATTTTAGTTTATGCAACTTGTTCAATACTACCTGAAGAAAATTCTCTCAATATAGCCAGATTTTTAACTCAACACAGCAATGCTCGTGAATTAGATATAGGTGAAACTATAGGTATAAAGCAATCTCATGGTCGTCAACTTTTTCCCCAAATAAATGGCTATGATGGTTTTTACTATGCAAAATTAATTAAAATAGCTAAATAAATAATTAACTGAGTTTTCTAATTATCATTTAAAGCTAATATCATTACTTTTTCAACTGCACTTATAAAATAATAAACACAATTAGCAATATAAATAATTGATCTTTTAGTCTATTCATTGATCTCATACATTGCTTTTTATAATCTAAATGTTACTATTTAGTTACAAAATCTATATTCAAAACAAAGAAGTATGTATTTTTTTAAGGGGCATACTTCGGAAGTGAGGTGTAATTCCTCCGCAGCCCCCGCTGCTGTGATGCTGACGAACCTAGGCAAACTCACTGGATTAATATCTGGGAAGAGATAGGTAAGATTGAAGCTAAGCCAGAAGACCTGTTTGAATAGCTTGATTTTTCTTCGGTGGGAAGGAAAGCAATATATCTTCGAAAGCCATAATCTTGGCTATCATAATATTGATGACCTTAAAAACCTGCCTATACCCAATAAAGTTGTATAGTTAAAGGTAAAATGTATGTCATTTTCAAAATTATTTTTTATAGGGGCATTAGGGGTAGTGTCGGGACAAATCATGGCAGATGAAACAAGAGGGAAAGACGATTCTTTGTTGTTAGACCCTGTGATTGTTACAGCTTCAGCTAGATATGAAGAGCTCAAAACCGCTACAGCTACAGTGCAAGTTATAGATCAAGGTCAAATAGCCCGCTCCAGCGCAACAGACTTGACAAGTTTATTAGCCGAAAATGCCGTAGGCTTTTTTAGTGAATGGACACCGGGGCAAACCTCTATTAATATTAGAGGCGCTGCTACAGATGGGCAAGGTAAAGACTTTAAAAGCCAAGTGCTTGTACTGGTAAACGGTCGCAGGGCAGGTACCGCTAATTTATCCAAACTCTCCCCAAGTGATATCTATCGTATTGAAATTGTTCGTGGCCCAGCCTCTGTTATCTATGGTAGTCAAGCCATAGGCGGAGTTATTAATATCATTATGAAAAATGGTCATAATACTACTGGTGGCAAAGTTACCTTAAAAGGTGGTTCTTTTGGCATGGCTTACGGACACGGCGAATATGGTTGGCAGAGCAAAGATGGAGCCTTTACTGGTTATTTTGGTCTTGAACAAGCCATCCAAAATGACTATAACGCTGGAAAAGGGGGAGGTACTCAACATAATACTAGTTGGAAACGACATGGCTTTAATAGCGCATTAAGTTGGCAGCTAGACCCCGCTAACTTAATTGATCTGATGGCTAGAAAAGATGGAGTTTATGATGTAGGTTTTCGAGGTTCAACAGCTAATTATTACGCTAATGAAGATAGATATAATCAATCTGCTGACCTTATTTGGACACATGGAACAGCTGAAGATAAAGTGCGTTGGAAATTGCATAACTATTGGTTTAAAGATATTGATGATTTGAAATGGGCCTCTCCAATCACCGTTGGTTCATATCTTGACCATAATGATCGTAAGCTTAGTGCTGGAGGAATCAAATTTCAACCTGAAATAGATTTATCCTCCAGTAATACTTTATTACTAGGCGTTGATTTAGAAAAAAGTAAATTACGTTCTACTCGCTATCGTTTTGGCTATAAGAAGCCAAAGAATGAAGAACGACTTGGCCAAGTAGCACCTTATGATAATAACCAGCGAGAAAAACTTTATGGTCTTTACTTTGAAGATGCCCAGCGCTTTATTGATGATAGATTAGTTATCAAAGCAGGGGCACGCTTTACTCAGGGTAAAACATACTACGATAGAACTCCTAATCTTCTCAATCAATTGACTGGAGATGCAAATTACCATAAAACTACTTGGAGTACAGGGTTGAATTTTCGAGCTAACGATTGGCTAAATCTAAAGGCTAGTATGGCTACCGGATTTAGAGCACCTACCGCCTCTGAGTT
>CALYQH010000326.1 GCA_945283395.1 uncultured Ventosimonas sp.
ATCAACCAGGCAGCTATCATCATTATTTTCCCAGTAGTTTTACCTGCTACTGATGGTACGTTATTCATGGTTTCAATTCCCCCTAGTGGATAGCCAACCTTGCTCAGGTGCAGCAAAACGCCAAATAATAGGTCTGGTTTCGCCATCTACTCTTTGATTGGTAATATCACTATCGACCCCTATCCATGCCCCTTTTTCATCAATCCATAAGGCTTCAGGCATCCCATAGCCCAAATATTGACGTTGTGGTTGTAAAGCTTCTTTAGCAAAAGACCAACATTGTTCTATGCTAGCCTGCAAATCACGTCGACAAATACGAAAAGCGCTTCGTTCTAAAGTAAATAACTTTTCATTATAAAAAACTAAGTCTGAAAAATCTCTAGCATCTATTCTATTTTTTCTTCTAAAAGCAGGTGGAAAATGTTCTAGTCCTCCTTCAACCAACAATACACATTGCTCATTTGGACATTGCCAGCCACTTTGCTCATTATAAATTAATGTTAAAATTCCTCTTTTATTCCGTTCTGCTGCAAGCCACATTCTCTTTCCATCAGGACTAATAACAATGCCTTCAAGCAATTGATTAGTTTTTTGTAAAAGTCCGTGCGCTTTAGCTTGTTGCCATAGCATATTGGGTAATGTAAGCCATTGTGTTTGACCTTCTTTAGAAATTTTTAAGACAGCTAAATAAGCTTCACTTACCAGATATTTATTCCCATCAGCATCACAACTTATTCCCTCAAAATCATAAATTCCGCCTCTTAATAGTCCTATAGTCACATTGCCTAAACTATTAAATAGCGATAAAGCATTTTTAGGTACAGTTTTAGCTTTAAAAACTACCGCTTGCGCAGTTAACACTGATGTATTAGTTTGCGAAATAAGTTTATAAATATATAAATCTGCTCTATCTGACTCAACCCATAAGCCGTCGATACAATTAGCTATTCCTGACAAATTGCCTTCAGCCATATTATCAATAGGATGTTCAACTAATAACTCCAACTCAGGCCATTTAGGGGGTACTATCAATTGATCCGCATAACATAAACATGCAAAAGCCAAAACCACACATAAGGTTATGCGGTGTCTCAGCATTAAGCCAATACCTCGGCTAAATTACCCTTATCCTCTAACCATTGCTTTCTATCAGGAGCACGTTTTTTTGCTAATAACATATCCATCATTTCTTGAGTTTCTTCAAAATGATCTAAAGTTAACTGAACTAACCTTCGAGTATTAGGATCCATCGTGGTTATTCTCAACTGTGAAGGGTTCATTTCACCTAAGCCTTTAAAACGCGTAACTTGAACTTTGCCCTTTTTCTTATCAGCAACTATACGATCTAAAATAGCATCACGCTCCATTTCATCTAATGCATAAAAAATTTCTTTACCTATATCTATCCGATAAAGAGGCGGCATAGCTACATAGACATGGCCTGCTTCAACCAAAGGTTTAAAATGGCGCAAAAATAAAGCACAGAGTAAAGTAGCAATATGCAATCCATCCGAATCAGCATCTGCTAAAATACATATTTTATTATATCTTAATTGGCTTAAATCGCTTGAATCTGGATCTATCCCTATAGCTACTGCGATATCATGTACCTCTTGAGAGGCTAATACTTGGCTACCATCTACCTCCCAAGTGTTAAGTATTTTTCCTCTAAGCGGCATAATAGCCTGAAAATCTTTATCTCTAGCTTGTTTAGCCGATCCTCCAGCTGAATCTCCCTCCACTAAAAAAAGTTCAGATCTATTAGTATCTTGTGTGGCACAATCTGATAATTTACCCGGTAAAGCAGGCCCTTGGGTGACTTTTTTACGCTCTACTTTTTTTCCCGCCTTAAGCCTCTTTCCAGCATTAGACATAGCAAACTCAGCTAATTGCTGTCCTATTTCAGGATTGGAGTTCAACCATAAACTAAAAGCATCTTTTATCGTTCCTCCCACAAAAGCGGCTGCCTCACGGGAAGATAAACGTTCTTTTGTTTGTCCAGAAAATTGGGGATCTTGCATTTTAATTGAGAGTACAAAACTTATGCGTTCCCAAATGTCTTCTGCAGCTAATTTGATATTTTTAGGCAATAAGTTACGGAACTCACAAAATTCACGCATAGCTTCTAATAAGCCTTGACGCAACCCATTAACATGCGTTCCTCCTAAAGGGGTTGGAATGAGATTTACATAACTTTCCTGTAACAGTTCACCACCCTCAATCAACCATAATACAGCCCAATCTAAAACTTCTTTATCACTAGATAAATTCCCTATAAAAGGGGGTTCTGGAATACATTCGTAGTTTTGCACAGCTTCAGTTAAATAAGAATGCAAACCATTCTCATAACACCATTGCACATGTTCTTCTGTATTTAAATCATCAAAGGTAATAGTTAACCCTGGACATAATACAGCTTTAGCTTTTAATAAATGCTTTAACCTCGTAACAGAGAAACGTGGGGAATCAAAATAACTAGCATCTGGCCAGAAACGCACACTGGTTCCTGTATTTCTTTTCCCAATAGTACCTAACCATTCTAACTCTGAAGCTTTATAACCATTTTCAAATATCATCCGATATTCGTTACCATCTCGCTTTACATGAACTTCAACTCTATGGGATAAAGCATTAACAACTGAAATACCAACTCCATGCAAGCCCCCAGAGAATTGATAATTCTTATTAGAAAATTTACCTCCTGCATGTAA
>CALYQH010000327.1 GCA_945283395.1 uncultured Ventosimonas sp.
CTGGCTGCCCATGAGTTATTTCAATATCATATTCTTGTTGACCATTCTCATACCAAGAAACTAGATGTCCATCTATATCTTTTACCATCAAATTATAATGAAAATCTAATTTATTACCTGGTAACTGTTTAGTATTTTTTAAGATATAAGGTTCAGTTTTTTTCTTGCCACTGTTATAAAAGTCTTGAACTAAAAAACTACTTTGGGATTTCTTCTCAATTAATTTTCTTTGAAAATTAGCAGAAAGGTTACCAGTTGTTTGTAAATTTTCAGCACTAGCTGTTAACAGGTTAACATCACTACTGGCTAGCATTATTAAAAATATAGTAAAGCAAATGGCTTTTCTCATATTGAACCTTCTATTTAATTTTCTTGGAAAATATATTATTTATTATTTTAAAATAGCTTTTCATTCGCTTACCAATTGCCTTCAATCATCTACCACAAATAAAAATAAACTATTTTAATTACTAATGGTCATTACTTAGTCTTTTTAGTTAAATAGTATTGTAACTAACTGCTAAAACTATTAAAAAGTATTGCCTGAAGAATCAACATAACTTTAGAATAGTTGCCAATATTTCAGCTATTTTAAAGGTTATTAGCTAATTTATGAAAAAAACAGCTTTAGACATTCATCAGGCACTGCCTACTCGTAGAAAACGAGTTATTGTTGTAAAAGTTATTCTAGCAATGGCTATTCTATTATTGGGCACACCAATCTTGATGATTTTAGCGGCTAGTTATTTTACTAATAAAGGGATAATGAAAGATGCCTACTTAATAGGAAATGAATATACAAAAGCAGTTACTGACTTTTACAACATTAATCATAAATGTCCTACTAATGAAGATATCCAAATTACGCTAGGCAAGCAAGATACAGTTGTCCACATTGATTTTACTAGTGATTTACAAACCTCTACTTGCTATATTGAAAGTAGGCTTAAGTCATTAGGCACTGCTACTGATGATAAATTAATAATTTTGGCTAAAACATTTACTCAACAACCTGTTAGCCATGCTGATTGGCAATGTTTCTCTAATGTCAACCATTGGTTTCTACCCAAAGAATGTAGCACTAAACTAACTAATAACGATTTATTGAAAACACCTTAATTATCTCTATTGCAAGCTCCAAGGTAACTCATTGGCAATTATTTAATTTAATAGACTGTTTATCTTTAACGTTAATTACAATTCATCTAATAAAGGAAAGTTTTCTGTTTGGTAATTATCTAGCACTTTTACGGCTAATTGGCCTTTATTTAGCCTTGCCTGCAAGATTTGTCCTCTTTGTACTTGCTCAGCAGTTTGTATTATTTCACCTTGGTCAGTTGACAAAATACTATAGCCACGTTCCAGTGTAGATAACGGACTGACAATTTGTAATGCCTTCATTTGATTAGCTAATTGCCAATGAGATTGTTTTAATTTGGCCTGTATCAACTGCTTTAATTGTTGCTCTGTAACTATTAGTTGTTGCCGCAAACTAACTAATTGCTTAGAAGGATGTTGAGTTAATAATCTTTTAATTAAGTGCTCGGCTTGTTGCTGATAGTTTAATAGTTTATGTTTAAAATTTTGTATTAATCGTAGCTCTAGGTCATCTAGACGTTGGCTATTTTGTTGCATGCGCTCGGTAGGATGACGTAATCTTTTACGCACACTTTCTAATGTAATTTGATAACGCTCTACTAGTTGAAAGACCGTACGCTTTAATCTTTGTTTTAATTGGCCCAGCTGCTCAAACCAATCTTGTTGATGAGGTGCTAATAATTCAGCTGCAGCCGAAGGCGTTGGTGCCCTGATATCGGCCACAAAATCACTAATAGTAACATCTGTTTCATGCCCTACACCGCTCACAACCACTGTTTGACATGCAGCTATTGCCCTTGCGACCTTTTCCTCATTAAAACACCATAAATCCTCTAAAGAACCTCCACCACGCGCCAATATGATAGCATCAAAGTGTTGTCGATCTGCTATTTGTAATGTCTTAATAATTTGCGCAGTGGCTTCCTTGCCTTGCACAGCAGTCGGAACTAAAAATAATTCCACTTGAGGGGCACGTCTTCTAAATACACTTATGATATCTCTAATTACTGCTCCAGTAGGTGAGGTTACTATTCCTATCCGTTTAGGATAATGGGGCAATGATTTTTTTAATTCAATCTCAAATAAACCTTCTTCATCTAATTTCTTCTGCAACAATTCGAAAGCCAACTTTAATGAGCCATCACCGGCGGCTTCTAACCTTTCAATAATAAGTTGATAATCACCACGCCCTTCAAATAGAGAGACTTTACCATAAGCTTTAATAGCTGCTCCATCACGTAAGGCTTCTCGTACTTTTAACCCATATTGCCTCAAAAGAGCACAACGTATCTGTGCCTGTTGATCTTTTAAAGTAAAATAAATATGTCCAGAAGCGGGTCGAGCCAAATTAGAAATTTCACCTACCACCCAAACTCCAGCAAATACTTCTTCTAATAAAGAACGGGCGCATTTATTTAACTGACTAACCGTTAATATTTCTTGATTAACTGCTAGCTTGTGAAAGGGATCAATTGTCATGGCTGATAATAATTTTGCTAAAAAAGTAGATTTTAGCTAACTAGTATAATATAAATATCCAAAAAATTTTTGCTACTAAGATTTTTTTAATTTTAACATAAACCACACTACACTCAGTTTACTGGT
>CALYQH010000328.1 GCA_945283395.1 uncultured Ventosimonas sp.
TTGACTCATAAAATTAACCAGAGCACTTTGCCAAAAGCACTACATCTTGTCATTTCAGGCCATAAAGCGCCTTGTTTTAAGAGAAAAACAATTATACATAACTTACCCTCAGCAGCGTTCTGGGAAAAATTAAAAAACAAGGGAGGTATACCAAATGAAGTATTGGAAAATAAAGAACTTAGAGAATATTTTGAGCCTATTATTAGAAATGATTTTAAACTAGTGGAAACCTACCAATACAAAATAGCTCAACACAGTTTAAATTTGCCTATGACCGTTATTTATGGTGATCAAGATGATATGGATGATGAATCAGTATACGCATGGCAACAGGAAAATAAAAAAACAATAAAATTTATGCAAATGCATGGCAATCACTTTTTTATTTATAATCATGTTGCTACTCTTACAAAATACATCAATTCATTGGTGAATCAATAAATAGCTTAGCATCTAGGAGTATGGCCTAAGCTATTTATAGCTTATTCTTTGATAACTCATTACAAAGTTATTCTAGAATCAGCTATATTTAAGATATCTATGTTAAAACTTATTATTACTTTAACAAAGATAATTTGGTTTACTGAAAAATAGATGAGCTTTTTGCTAGTAATTGGTCGAAGGAATTATTGAGATCAGATAGAAGATGTAAAATGCTTACCTCTTTAAAGAGTTAATGCTATGTACTAGCAGTGTATTAGCTTACCCTATTTTTTAACGAACTACGGCATGAATAGCTTGCTATAATTAGTGCTACACTAGCTAATATCATACAACATAAAAAACCACCTTTATAGCCAATGGCGGCTGTTAAAGCTAATAATGAAGAATTAGCAAGCATTTCTCCTAAATCTCTTGTACTTTGCACAGATGTCATATCAGTACCAGCCTGATTACCAAGACTCGCAAACTGCATTCCCGCTGTCATAATAGCCACGGAAGTTATTCCGGTTGAAATCGATGCTAACACAATACAGGCCCAAACATAATAGATGTTTAAGGGAAGCCATTGAATAGCTTGTAAGAACCATAAAAGCGAAGATATTGCTGCACAACTAATACCTATCATAAAAGCTTGCCATACACCTATTTTTTTTATAAGCCAAGCACCACCTCCACAACCTAATAAAATGGTAACAGCCCCACCTGTCATGCCTAAAAGGCCAATTGTTTCAATTTTCCAACCAAGGTCTTGTAGAAAAATTTTGGCAAGTGTAAATCCTGATACCGCAGTCATAGCAGAAAGTAAAGCCAGTAATATAAGGGAAGGAGCATATGGCCTTTTTATGAAGTTAACTAGGCTAGCTGTTGTAACTAATTTAGTAGTTTCTTGTTTTTTTGATGCGGGTTGTGGTTTAAGCAATAAAATAGAGAACCAGCTAAGCAAAGGAACTGTAGTTAGTATTAATAAAGCAATATGCTGATTGAAATAACCAGTTAGAATCAACATCCCATCCTGACCTATGAAGTAGCCAATCATGACGCCTGCAATCTGAATAGCATTAACTTTAGATAGCATAGTTTCACTGCTATATTCAGCAGCCATTCCATCGGTGGCTATGTCTTGAGTAGAGCTAGCTAATGACGTTAAAATAAGTAATATAACTGTCCATGATGCTGAAGCTAAAGTAATGCCGATAGTGGCTAGAATTAGCATACAGAGGATAACAATAGCTTGCATAGGTAATATCCAACTATGCCTTCGGCCTAGAGATTTTAGCCAATAGTTATCTACTATAGGGGCCCAAGTAAATTTCAGAACCCAAGGTAGGGTGACTAATGGTAGGAATGAAAGCGCTTTTATAGTTGCTCCATCGTGACGTAGTAAGACAGGTATAGCTCCTATTGCTAAGCCTATAGGAATTCCTTGAGATAAATACAATAATGCAAGGGTGATTATTAAACGACGATTTTTAAAAAGTTCATGCATGATAATTTTCAACTCTGATTTGTTGCTTGGTTTGGTTGAGATTTATGGCCGATAAAGGAATGTTAATTTTGTAACTTATTAGTATCAGTAAAATACCTATTACAAAAAGGGTAAAATCCACATACCAAATATTTTTTAATTGTATAGGATTTCTAATGGTATAAAGATGTAACAGGCTTGCTAAGGTATAGCATAAACCTGCAAGCATTAATTGTAATGAGCAATATTTATTTGATGATTGATGAAATAATAGCAAAGGAGCAAGTGCAGCTATTAACCAGCTAGAAGCTAATAATAAAGAAAAGTTAAAATCTTGAGGCAGTAATAAATGACCTAATAAAAGTACTCCAGTTGCCACTACTAAACCACCACAGATTCCTAAACTAAGATGTTTAAGTAACCATTGGCTTTTAGTTGCATGTTGATGTCTGTTGCTCCATAAATATAGGCCACTAATAATAAGTAAACAGCTAGCTACGCCCATGCAAAAATGAAAAAAGCGAAGTGGAACATAGGCTTCTCCCGCCCATTGGTATTGGCCAAAATGCAAAGGTTGATTAGCAATAAAAGCCCTCACCCAAAGAGATTGCTTGGCTGCTGAAATATCCTTTAATCTTTTAGGGGGATGTAATTGATAAAGATGTCTTTCAAATAATGCATTACTAATATTTCCTTGGCTATAACCGCCTATCTCAACAGTTGCACTCATATCTCCCCAGTTTTGTAAACTAATAGTTTGAGCTATAAAGTTAGGCTGA
>CALYQH010000329.1 GCA_945283395.1 uncultured Ventosimonas sp.
ATAAAGGGTCTCGAAAAAAATCAATATTTTCTAATTAAAAATTTGCGTTAATAAGCGACTGTCTGATTATCACTTTTTACCAATATTACTGCTTGTGTTGTTTATGCCAAAGGATGCGTCTAACAAAATTTATAACCAGAGGATAAGATGATTATTCATTAAATAATATTCAAAGCTAAGTAATGATGTTTATAATGCTTGTAATTTTTAATAACTATCAATGAGATATTGAAGATAAAACTTGACTTGTTACCTTTATTATGTACAAAGCTCGGTATGATGGCTAAGAAACAGAAAGGGTAGCAAGTAATTAGGCTTTATTTTATGTGACTTAGCATCTGTCGGGCGTATATTTAATATGATTGCGAGAGTTTCATGTTTAGCTGGCAACTCGGCAAAGAGAATTAGAACAGCTGGCTTTAATGAATAGTATGTTATGGTAGTAAAAGGAACTACTGCATTTAGTAGCTTAATTAAATAATGTGTAGAGAAGATAAAAATGAAATATAAAGCTCTTTTAATAATGGTCTTATGGATATTATCAACCGGTACTTTTGCTGATTTACAAAGTTATCCGGTCGTATATCAATTAAAAACTTACTATTCAACTTCATTAACTATAAGAGTTGAGATGGCTACACAGCAGTTAGGCCCGTTTATTTTAGAAAAATCTAGAAAGTGGATAGGGGATAATAGACCTGCTACTCAGGTGTTTTGTGCGGATGATCATAGTTTAGTTCCCTATAATACACCACAAGTCTGTAGTTTGATTTATTGGAATATTAATTTCTTTAGAGAACCTATAGCTGGTTTGGGTAGCCGAAGTGATGGTGATTATTACCTTAATAATGGGCAATGGTTACTGAGAGAGAGTAATAACTTTCCTCGTATCAGGGGAAACTCAAAAGCTATCGTTTGTATTAACAATAATAACTGTAGAAGCCTGTCACCCAATGATAAATTAGGGAATTACTTGTTCATCATTTGGGGTAAGAAACCCGCTTTAGTCGAGTTAGCAGGTATTAAGTTTGAGATTTTTACCGATAGGCAAGCGGAGGCAGTAGATAAACAGGAGTTAATGGCAAAACTAGAACCTAATATAAAGTACTTAAATAATGTCTTTATGTCCAAAATGGGTAATTACATTAAGAAACCAATAAAAATAGTTATGTTAGCTGTTAATTCAGCAGCAGTTAAAGATAGTGGGGGATTAGCAGGAGATCATGCTTTTTTAGTTAATTATTATGTTAAGAATGGTCAGGTTAGCTTAACAGAGGAAGCAAGTTTTGCAGAAGTAACTTTACATGAATATATACATTTACTAGCCCCTTGTAATTTATTTGCCCGTTGGGCCTGTGAAAGTTTAGCTGATTATTACGCTTTCAAGGCGACTAGCTTAGGGAAAATTAATATTAAAGCATTAGCTGTTTGGACAAAGGTACAACACACAGATTCAAATTATAAGTTGGGATTGTATAAAATTGATCGCTTACAAAAACAAACATCGCAATGGGCATATTATAAGTTATTTTATGCTAAAGGAGCTTCTTTTTGGAATGAGCTAGATTTATTGTTATACCGAAAAAATGATACATTAGATAACTATCTTAACTTATTAATCAATAACTCCGACACATATCAGAGTAATTTACCTCAGGCATTTGTAGACAAAATGATTGGGCTATTGGGAGAAAAGGACTTTAATACCTTAGCTAGTTATTACTTAGAGTAAAATGGGGGCTATGAGCCCCACGTTAATTAGCCTGCGATGGAAGGAAGTAATTTTTCCCACGCTTTAATTTCTTTTTTAGAGGTGCCGCCTAATGCTTCTAATGCCTTACGGAAACGAAAACGGCAGAGATCTGGCCCTATTATTTCCATAGCGTCTAATACAGAAACAGAGCTAGTTTTACCGGTGATAGTGATAAATATGAAAGGCATAATATCTCTAAACTTTACTTCGCAGAAATCAGCAATACCTTGGATACAAGTAGTGATGTGATCTTTATCCCATTGCCGAAGCGCTTCAAATTTCCATAATAATAATTGCATTGCTTGTCTAACTTGTTCTGGAGATAACTTCTTATGCTCGAAAAAAGAAACATCTATAGCTACAGCCCCCATAAAGAAAAAATCTGCTAGAGGTACAATTTCACTGAAAGTTTCAACTCTCTCTTGTAAAAGCGGAATAATTTTATTGAAGTACTCTCTATTAAAGCCCCACGCTTGTGTCGCTCGAGCAAATTCATCAACTGATAAATCTCTTATCCACTGGCCATTTAACCAAGAAAGTTTTTCCAAATCAAATATAGGGCCACCTAATGAAACCCTATGAATATCAAAATTTGCTATCATTTCAGTGAGACTAAATTGCTCACGTCCATCAGGCATAGACCAGCCCATACGACCTAAATAATTAAGCATAGCCTCAGGTAAGAAACCCATTCTTTCATAAAAATTGATAGAAGTTGGATTTTTGCGTTTTGATAGCTTGCTTTTGTCTGGATTACGTAGCAGAGGCATATAGCAAAGTTTAGGCTGTTCCCAACCAAAATATTCGTAAAGCTTAATGAGTTTAGGGGCGGAAGGTAACCACTCCTCACCTCGCAATACATGAGTAATGCCCATTAAATGATCATCTACTACATTAGCTAAGAAATAAGTAGGAAGACCA
>CALYQH010000330.1 GCA_945283395.1 uncultured Ventosimonas sp.
GCGATCCAGATAGACTCTTTATCTTGTAAGATAGAATGATTGATATAAGAGGAAAGCTCTTGATAGACGGCTAGTTTTTCTTTACGCCCTGTAGCAGAACGTTGTACCACAAAGCTTTTATTGAGACGCATTAAATCAGCCACGTATGGTTTCTGCAATAAGTTATCACCAATTGCAATACGTGGAATATTCATTCCTAGCAAATGTAACGCATAATTAGTAAGCGTAGGATCCATCACTATATCACGATGATTCGCTATAAATAAATAACGTTTTGTTTTATCTAAATTTTCTTGGCCAGAATATTCAAAATGCTTAATACTAGCTGAAATAGAATGTTCTACGTAATCAGCTACTCTTAATTGCAAATCATGCACCGTATGAATTTGTGATAGATATTTTTTTAATTTACAAGCAACAATTGGACGTAATAACCAACCAAAGGCAGAGCTTAAGTGAGGAAAACGAAAACCTAACAACATATTAATAAACTCACTATCTTTTGATAATCTCTCTATTACTACTGGTACTTCATCATCATTATACGGACGAATGTGATCAAATTGCCCCATATATTTTACAAAAACTCTCTTTTGCCCAAATTAAATAAAATATTATAAACTACATTGATAATCAAGAAGCTAAACCATATATAATAATACATTATACCCCATATTCTTATTCACTCAGTAATAACTTTTTATGAGTTTTTTATGACTGCTGCCTTAACTATCCGCCAGCTTACCAAAGTTTATAATAATGGATTTACTGCTTTAAAAGGCATAGATTTAGATGTCACCCAAGGTGATTTTTTTGCCTTACTAGGACCTAATGGAGCTGGTAAATCCACTACTATAGGGATTCTGTCATCTTTAATAAATAAAACCAGTGGAATGATCAAAGTATTTGGCTATGATTATGATATTGACCTTTTTAACCTTAAACGCCATTTAGGTGTTGTACCACAGGAATTTAACTTTAATCAATTTGAAAAATGCTTTGATGTTATTATCACTCAGGCAGGTTATTATGGCGTACCAGCTAAATTAGCCAAAGCAAGAGCTGAGTTTTATTTCACAGAGTTGGGACTTTGGGATAAGAAAGACGTTACCGTGCGAATGCTCTCAGGAGGTATGAAACGTCGTCTTATGATAGTTAGGGCATTAATTCATCAGCCACAATTGCTTATTTTAGATGAACCTACAGCTGGAGTTGATATAGAACTGCGCCGCTCTATGTGGAATTTTTTAACTAAACTTAATAGTGAAAAAGGTATTACTATTATTTTGACCACCCATTATTTAGAAGAGGCTGAACAATTATGCCGCAATATTGCCATCATCAACCATGGGCAGATTATTAAAAACTCCAGTATGAAATCATTACTAAGCACACTAAGCTCAGAAACTTTAATTTTAGATTTAGCCAATCCGCTAACTAATTCTCCTTTCTTACTGGGGTATGAAACTAAGCTTGTAGATAATCAAAGTTTAGAAGTGGTGGTAAGAAAAGACCAAGGTATCAACGAACTGTTTAAGCAAATTAATGAACAAGGCATTATTGTGGCAAGTATGAGAAATAAAAGTAATAGATTAGAAGAGCTCTTTATTTCACTAGTAGAAAATAATGATAAGGCTATTGCATCATGAATATTCAGCTAGCGACTAATCTAGTGGCATTACGTACTATTGTTAATAGAGAAATCCATCGCTTTATGCGAATCTGGCCTCAAACCCTACTGCCACCAGCTATCACTATGGCACTTTATTTTATCATTTTCGGAAAATTGATAGGTAGTAGAATCGGTGATATGGGCGGTTTTGATTACATACAATACATAGTACCGGGATTAATTATGATGTCTGTCATTACTAATTCTTATAGTAATGTAGTCTCCAGTTTTTTTGGTGCTAAATTTCATCGTTCGGTTGAAGAGCTGCTTGTTTCGCCTATTTCCTCTCATACTATTTTAATAGGTTATATAACTGGCGGTATTCTAAGAGGCTTAGCGGTAGGTTTTATAGTTTCTATTTTATCGCTATGTTTTACTAGTTTACAATTACATCACCTTGTTATCACTCTGTTAGTAGTTGTATTAACAGCCGCTATCTTCTCTTTAGCAGGCTTTATTAATGCTGTTTATGCCCGAAACTTTGATGACATTTCTATAATACCTACCTTTGTATTAACTCCTCTTACCTACTTAGGTGGAGTATTTTACTCAATAGATTTATTACCAACGTTCTGGCAGCATATTTCACTTCTTAATCCCATTTTACATATGGTCAATGCTTTTCGTTATGGGATTTTAGGGGTATCAGATATCAATATTTACA
This sequence comes from uncultured Ventosimonas sp., assembly GCA_945283395.1. Classification (GTDB taxonomy): domain Bacteria; phylum Pseudomonadota; class Gammaproteobacteria; order Pseudomonadales; family Pseudomonadaceae; genus Entomomonas. The sequence goes on from CALYQH010000330.1 coordinate 2,337, forward strand.
TAGCTATCAGTTTTCTTATTGCTGCTGTCATAACTATGTATGTTTTTAGTTTCTATCTTTTAAAAACTGGCAAAGGTTTAAGGCAGTAATTTTTTATGCTCTAATTGGGCTAAACCAATATCATTAAAGGGATTTGTCTTAGTGAGCTAAGGCAATTTTCTTTATCTTCATTGAGATTTAACTCCTCCCCTGCTATAGTTAAAAAACAATATACTAGAAAAAATTAACTTTGTACCCTCACCATAAACTATTGCATAATTTTTCATCTAAGCCAAAAATCTATTGAATTAATTTGTTAAAGTAACTGATTAAAAGATTTTAGAATT
>CALYQH010000331.1 GCA_945283395.1 uncultured Ventosimonas sp.
ATTACTATAGAAGGTATCCATCTTAATCATTCTAAGCCTAATATAAATGCATTGCGTAGAGAAGTAGGCATGGTGTTTCAACACTTTAACCTTTTCCCACACATGACTGTATTAGAAAATCTTTGTCTTGCCCAGCGTATTGTGCGTAAGCGTACCGCTAGTGAAGCCATAGCAAAAGCCAAAAACCTTTTAAACAAAGTAGGCATTATTCAAAAGATTAATGAATATCCATCTCGTTTATCAGGTGGTCAACAGCAACGGGTCGCTATTGCTAGGGCTTTATGTATGGACCCGAAAGTGATGTTATTCGATGAACCCACTTCCGCTTTAGATCCCGAAATGGTAGGAGAAGTGCTAGATGTGATGAAGGCGCTAGCGCAAGAGGGGATGACCATGGCTTGTGTAACCCATGAAATGAAATTTGCTAAAGAAGTGGCTGATCGGATTTTATTTTTCGATCATGGTAAAATATTAGAAGATACTACTCCTGAACAATTTTTCACTGCACCTAAAGACCCACGAGCACAAAGTTTTTTACAGCAGATTTTATAAAGGATCAAATTATGCGTATAGGTGAACTTGCCAAAGCAGCCAATTGTCCTGTCGAAACTATACGCTATTATGAACAACAAGGAATCATACCAGCTCCCTATAGAACAGAAAATAACTATCGGTTCTATAGCCAAAATCACCTTGTACGCCTTAAATTTATTCGCAATTGTCGTAGTTTAGATATGACATTGGAAGAAATCCGCGAATTATTAAAATTAATAGTAGACACGCCTCAAGAAAATTGTTCAGCTATTTCTGTATTATTAGATGAACATATCAAACATGTCAAAACCCGTATTATTGAACTTCAAGAGCTGCAAAATATTCTTACAGATATACGTAAACATTGCGTAACTTCTTCATCAATAGATCATTGCGGGATAGTTCAACAACTTAGTGATATGAACATGACCAGTCAAGGTCATAAAACTCACTTAGGATAATATATCCTCATATCACAACGCTATTACAAGTGGAGTATAACCTTGGTTGTAACAGACAAAGATATATCAGAAATCACCTTACGAGGCATTGTATTAGGGGCATTAATTACCATAGTATTCACTGCTTCCAATGTTTATCTTGGCTTAAAAGTTGGCCTTACATTTTCTTCTTCAATTCCGGCCGCAGTTATTTCCATGGCGGTCTTAAGCCTGTTCAGCAAGACCAACATTCTTGAAAACAACATGGTACAAACCCAAGCATCGGCAGCAGGCACTTTGTCTGCTACTATTTTTGTACTACCTGCCTTATTAATGATAGGTTATTGGCAACATTTTCCTTTTTTACAAACGTTAATGATTTGTAGTGCAGGCGGAATTCTCGGGGTTATTTTTTCTATTCCCTTACGTCGTACCATGGTAGTAAATAGCCCCCTCCCCTATCCAGAAGGACTAGCTGCTGCTGAAATATTACAAGTCGCCCATACCAAACAACAAGAAAATGGAACTAGTGCTAAAGAAATTTTATTAGGAAGTGTGTTAGCCAGTATCATTACCTTCATAACCTCAGGTTTACACCTATTATCAGACAAGGCAAGCTACTGGTTTAGCTCAGGTAAAGCGGTCTTTCAACTTCCAGCAGGTTTTTCTTTAGCCTTAATGAGTGCTGGTTACTTAATGGGTTTCAGTGCTGGCATTGCCATGTTACTAGGAACCTTTCTTGCTTGGTTTGGCTTTATCCCTTATCTAACCATAACAGATCCCTCTGCTACCATTGAACTTAATAAACTAATAACTTTAGCCGAGCACCTTTGGGCAGAAAAAGTTCGTTTTATCGGGGCAGGTACGTTAGCTATCGCCTCATTATGGACTTTGGTTACCCTCTTTAAACCTATGCTAGAAGGTATTAAATTATCTTTTAAAGCCCTAACAGATAAAGCTTTTGATAGTCAAATAACCCGTACTGATAAAGATTTATCTTTTAAATCTCTAATCATTATTTTATTAGCCGCAATCCTCATCCTAACCATTACCTTTTCTCACTTTGTTCAACAAGCGCCTATTTCTACCTTCTATGCTTGGGGCTTAGTAATATTTGCAGTAACTACCATTTTTATTATAGGATTTCTTATTGCCGCAGCCTGTGGTTATATGGCGGGGCTAATAGGTTCATCCAATAGCCCTATATCTGGCATAGGTGTTATCGCTATTATTCTGGTAGCTTCCCTATTACTAGCTTTTGCAGATAATCTTATTAGTACTGAACAAGGCAAACAATTCGCAGTTGCTTTAGCTATCTTTATCACCAGTGGCATAGTAGCCGTAGCCAGTATTGCTAATGATAATTTACAAGATTTGAAAACCGGCTTTCTGGTAGGTGCAACTCCCAAAAATCAGCAAATTGCCTTACTTATAGGATGCGTAGTAGGCTCTATCATTATTGCCCCTATTTTAGATATTCTCTATCAAGCTTATGGTCTAGCAGGTGCTCCTTTACCTAGAGCAGATATGGATACCAGCAATATATTATCTGCCCCTCAAGCTTCTTTAATGAAAACTATAGCTTTAGGTATTTTTTCTCACAATCTTGATTGGAGTATGTTTATCTCTGGGCTAGTTGTAGGAATTATTATCATTATAATAGATAACTTATTAGTCCGAATGAAA
>CALYQH010000332.1 GCA_945283395.1 uncultured Ventosimonas sp.
GTTTCAAACGTGTTATACCTCTAAGTTTGACAGTTTTTAAAATGGGAAAATCCAAAAACCTGTGTATTAAGTTCTTGGGGCGTTGTTTCGCTTGTTTTTTGTGAAGTCAGCTCACGGTCTAATCTAAAGCCAAATTCTTCATGAAGTTTGGCAGCTAAATCTGTTCTTTTGAAAATTGGTATATAATCTCCAAGGCTAAGTTCCATTAGCTTTAAGCTACGTAAGACTTTAGTCAGCTTCTGGCTGCTATAACCAGGAATCTTTTGCTTTAATAGGCGGGGAATGCCAACAATGCCAAAAGCAAATCAAGAAATGGTTTTTAGTTCAATCTTTTTGTTTAAAATAGACAGGACTGGCTTAAAATTTCGTCAAACAGCCCTTCTTTTTGGATTTTTATCCTTAATAAAAATAGAACGGTCAGGGTCATTGGGATTGCTTCTTCTGCTTTTTGCCAGGCTGCTCCCAGCTATTAGAGGCAAGAGTCTAAGCCTTAAGCTCTTTTTTAAGCTTCTTGATCGATACGTTTTACGAAATGGCGGTGCCTACGCTGTTGTATCTTCGATTGTTGTAAGAAGACAGGATAGCATTAGTGCAGACAATAAAATCAGATAAATGAAGATCGCGAATAATTTCTTTCTCTAAATGGATGCAAGGAAGGCTGCTCGTTCTTATCTCCATCGAAACGTGTAAAGCTTAAAGGCAAGCAGTTGGCTAAACCCATTTGAATAATCAGGTTAGGCAGGTGCTCTTTAGAAACGCCATACTGCTCCATCCCTTAGCTGCTTCAATTTCAAAATAGGAATTAGTGTAGTCGTAGTATAAGAACTATGGTGTCACGTGACCTGATGGCGGTACTATGATGATATGTAGCGCTGATTATCTGTTCATTATGAGTAGCAAGCAGGCTAAGCGTAGGATAAACATCGTGAAGCTTCAGTTTATCAAAATTAAGCACTTCGCTAGCATATCTATGCTTGTTTTTTTTAGGGAATGGGAAAAGGATCCGAGCGTAGACTAGCAAAGCTAGAATATTGTACAGGTCATAATGAGTGCTGGTTTCTTTTTGAAGTAAGTTTGTTGTAGGCATAATTGAGACCGGATGTCCCAATAAAAATGGCTTAACAGTAAGCTTTTGACGAGTTGAAAAGCTTATTTGCCTATCAAATACACATTTGATACCTTGTGAGAAAGATGTTTACTTTATATTAATTACTTGATAGTGGTTCAAAATATTATATAATTAAGATAAGTGTTAAAGTCCTCATGAGTGTTATGGGGGAGCAATTTAGGAAAGAGACGATAAAAATTGATTCTAATAAAAATGATCATGTTCAAAAAATAATGGTTGATTATAGTAGAATTACCCCAATATATGCGGATAATATTATTCTTGGAAGTAATGGGTATACTTTTTCAATGGATATTCTTAATCTAATAGCTAATGGCGCCAAATTATCTGCCACCATAAAGCTTAGCCCACAACAAGCTTTAGCTTTGAAAAATGATCTTGATGCTCATATAAAGCAGTATGAAAAAAATTATGGAAAAATACCTGTAGTTTCTAGAGAACAAAATGCTACATTAAAAACAAACCCAGAAAAATAATGGCTAATAGCGAAAAAGAAGATTTGAAACATATTAAATATACTGATATTTTAACTAAAACATATAGTCCACAATTAAAAAAATATGTTATATTAAAGAAAGGAACGTTTGATTACCATATAAAAAAGGGGCATCCAGAAATAGTAAGTGAGAACCAAATTTCAGAGGCTATAAAATTTCCATTGTATATTACTTCAGAAATAAATGGTAGGTAATGATATCATTAGTTCAGATTGGAACAGAAGTAGAAATGATATGAAGCTTAAATTTATAAAAGTACCTATTGAAATGGCTTATTTTGGTGAAAAAGACGGCACTGAAGTTATAGGTTATGATGTTTGTACTGCTATTTATGCTAAACCACATTTTAAAATTGAGGATGCTATTTATGATTATAAAAACGAAAGCAATGAAGAATAAAAAATACTCCTTTGATTACGATGTGGAAAATGATATGTTGTATATAAGTATCGGTGAGCCAGTTCCTGGATATGAATCTAAAATAACAGATAGTGTTTTTGTCAGAAAAAATTTAGATGATGACGAAGTTATTGGTGCTGATATTTATGATGCATCTAAAAATAATTTAAAAGAGGCACTGAATAAACTACCTTTTTTTACGCCATATGGAAAAATAGAAAGATTAATTAAGTCGTAATAATAAAGCCCTTAAAGATTAGCTGTCTAGACTAGTCTTTAAGGGGTTTTTATTTTTACTTCGGTTCCTGTTGCAGACTGATTTCAGTACTGCTGTTGTTTTTGACATTGGAGTAGGCCTCGATAAACAATTGAAGTTTTATTTCTTTTTTTTATTTTATCTTTTATACAACCAAAGTGAATTTAAAGTGTCCTGTCAAATTTGGAAAAGGATCATAGGTATTTTTATATTCTTATATAGAGTACTCAAAAAGTATTTATAGTACATTTGTAGGTATTTTAGAGAATTTTCTTAGCATTACAGATTCTAATCAATAGTAGTAGAACAGGAAAAATCATGTTTGGTGCGTAGGTGACATTTTTAGCAGAT
>CALYQH010000333.1 GCA_945283395.1 uncultured Ventosimonas sp.
TTATTTGCATTAAATATAAACATTTTGTAAAGTTTATGATTTGACAACAACTAAATTTTACTATTAGAGATGTAAACAATGTGTAATTTAAGAAATAACTATCTATTTGTTATGTTGATTTTACCCCATCTAGCAATAGCAAAAGAGAATCAAGATACTACAAATGAGCAACATGTTACTTTACCAACATTACAAATAACAGAAAAAGCTGATTCCCTCTCCCCTAATCAATCATCAGTCAAAGCAGATACTTTACAAAAAAGATTTATAAGAAATTTTGAAGATTTAGCACAAAGAGCTGAACCAGGAGTTAATTTCAATAGAACTAATCAAAGTATCAATATAAGAGGACTTGAAAAAGACCGAGTGCTCACTACGGTAGATGGTATACGTGTTCCCTATCTTGAAGACAGAGTACGTAGTGAAAAAGGCGGCCTTGATACTGTAGAATTTAATACTTTATCGAAAATGGATATTATTCGGGGAGCTAATGGATCTTCCAATGGTTCTGGCAGTTTAAGTGGTTCAGTTAACCTATATACACTAAGTCCAGATGATTTGCTAACCAATAGTAAAAACTTTGGCACTTTACTCAAAACTGATTATGATACAGCTGACCAAAGTTATGGTTTAAATGCAGCCCTAGCTGGACGTTTTGCCCAAACATCTTGGCTAATTCAAGCTGGCAAAAGACAAGGACATGAGTTAGATAATAAAGGTCACAGTAATTTATATGGTAACAAAAGAACTGAGCCAGAGCCTAATGACAATCGCCAAAATAACTTTCTTATTAAAGTAAAACAAGATTTAGGCAATGGCCATCAACTAGGCATAACAGGAGAGCAATTCACTAAAATTAAAGAGATAGATTTACGTACCAATCAAGGCACTACCTATGCTGTAAATCACAATGATAATAAAGAAAAAGTAGCACGCCAGAGAGTATCTTTAGATTATAATTACCGTACCATGACTGCTGATAGTTTATTAGATGAAGCTAATACAGTTTTTTATTGGCAACATGCTGAAAGAGGTAATAAACAACAAGCTTACAGGACTAGATTGCCTATAGGCAACTTTATGCGTAATAATCAATTACAAAAAGACATGTATGGATCAGCAGGAAATTTGAATAAATTTATTAATTTTGCAGGCATTAACCAGAAATTAACCTTAGGCGGAGAATGGTATCAAATTAACGCAAAACAAACAGCCAATGGCTATGATGCTTGTCCTATATTCACTTCGATGCCTAGCCCATTTGATCCTAAATTCAGACTATATATGGCTTGTAGCTCGCTAGATACTAATCAATCAGATATGCCTAAAACACATGGTCAACAGTGGGCTCTCTATTTATCTGACCAAATAGGCTTAGCTAATGAACGAGTAGTTATAACTCCCGCGGTCAGATATGATCACTATAAACATACCCCACAGAATACCCCCAATTACAAAGCAGGTAAAATTTTAAATGCTTCTACACTTAAAACCAGCAAAGACTCTAAAGTCTCAGGCAGTCTAGATATAAAATGGCGTCTAGCTGAAGAAGCAACAGCTTATGCCCGCTGGTCACAAGGTTTTAAAGCTCCAGACCCAACAGAATTATATATGAATTTTATTAATACTGGGGTTGGCTACGCCACTTTAGGTAATGCCAAACTAAAACCTGAAGAAAGTAATAATTTTGAACTCGGGGTTAATTTAGGTAATGATCAATTAGGAGGCTCAGTTAATTTTTTCTATTCCAAATATAAAAACTTTATAGATAGCATAGCCATCGATAAAACAGCTATGCAAGATTTAGGACTATCTCCTAATATTTTTCGCTATGGTGTGGATAAATGGCAAAATCGCAATAAAGTTTGTATTTATGGAGCAGAAACAACCGCTAATTGGCAATTTACTTCTAATTGGAAAATTTGGAGCTCAGCAGCTTGGGCAGTAGGGAAAGACACCCAAAGCAATCAATATTTAAATTCTGTAGCGCCCTTAACCGCCATTATTGGGCTAAGTTACTTACATGATAATTGGGGAAGTGATCTAAGCTTAACTACTGCTATCAAACGTAATAAAGTGGAGAATGACAATGATTTTAAAGCACCTGGCTATGGCGTACTTGATTTTACTACCTATTGGGAACCTCACCAAGTTAAAGGGCTAAGATTACAGGCAGGAGTTTTTAATCTATTAGATAAAAAATATTGGAATGCTCTTAATGTACCAGATGTACGTAATGCTGGTACTGGGCTACAACCTTTCGATTATTACACAGAACCAGGCCGCAGTATGAGATTAGCCGTTACTTATCAATATTAATTCGTTCTGCTATCACTAGGTCTAACTCAAATTCCTGTTAAAGCTAGTGATAACAACAATAGTATTATAGTACCTTGCTTTGTTACAATAGTTCTTTATTTAATTTTGCTAGGTATTATTTTGGAACTATTTAAAGAATTTACATTTGAAGCAGCACACCGCTTACCCCTTGTTCCCGAAGGTCATAAATGTGGTCGTTTACATGGCCATTCTTTTAAAATTATTCTTTATATTCAAGGTAAAGTAGATCCTCATTTAGGTTGGATTAAAGATTTTGCTGAAATTAAACAAATCTTTAAGC
>CALYQH010000334.1 GCA_945283395.1 uncultured Ventosimonas sp.
TATTGAAATAACTAATGGGCAGCCAGATGGTTTATGGTTGAGTTGGTTCGCTGATGGAAAAAAACAATTAGCAGCGCGTTATCAGCAAGGTCACATAATAGCTTTAACTGCTTGGTAAAGCGATGGTAGGATGAAACAACAAGCTCAAATGGTGCAAGATAAAGGAACTGTCACTACTTATGCGCCTTCTGGAAATAAAATATTAGAAGAAACTTTTGCTAATGGTAAACTTGATGGTATTTCCAGTTATTGGGATGAACAAGGTAATAAAATTTCTCAAAAGAGTTATGCAGACGGCTTATTAAATGGTGTAGCTAAGACTTGGTATCCCAATGGTCAGTTGAAAACTAGTAAAGCTTATGTGCAAGGTCAATATCAGGGTGATTACACTATTTGGTATGATAATGGTCAAAAGAAACTTACAGGTAACATGGTAGCTGGTCATAAACAAGGTAAATGGCAGCGTTGGTACGATAATGGTCAACTTAATGCTGAGCTTGCGTTTGATAAGGGGTTAGCTAGTGGTATTTGTACTTACTGGTACAAAACAGGACAGCAAAAAGCTAAAGGAAAAATAGTAGCTAACCTTAAACAAGGTTTATGGACTTATTGGTATGACAATGGTCAAAAACTAGCAGAAGGTTCAATGATGAGTGATAAAACTGAAGGCTTATGGATTTATTGGCAAGAGGATGGCCGAAAAAAAGCCCAAGGTAAGTACCATCTAGGGCACAAGCAAGGATTATGGACATTATGGAGTGCTGATGGCCAACATATATTGACTGGTAAATACCTGAATGATAAAAAACAGGGAATATGGATAGAGAAAAATCTAACAGGTATTACAGTTAGCAAAACTATTTATGATGCAGGTAATATACTTACAAAGTGACTTAGCAAAATGACTGTATAAACTTTGCATTTATTTAATTTACGCGCTAATTAAGATGCCTGCTCAAGCTAATTTAATAAGATCACTATTAATTGCCTTCATCATTAACAGTTTTCTACCAAAAGTTAAATAATATATTAGATTAATAGGACAGGTTTCAATTATTAGGTATCTTTCATTTAACAATAAATTACTTTCTCCCACTTTTTTATTAGCAGTAGCAGCATAACTTTAGAAGTGGGAGCTATAATCAATGCTTTTATGCGATTATTGTCTGGCTGGACTAGGTTAATTACGGTAAATGACTGTAAGTATAGCAATAGCCGCTATAAGAACTTGTTGTAATTTGGTATCAACAACTTAACCAAGTAAAAAGGTATCTGCTTGGCTCTACAAAGTGATAAGATTAAGAATTTACGCTTACGCATCAGGTCTTTTATAATCTAGTTAATTTGACAAATAGAAAAATTGCAGCATAACGCTCTAAAACAATAGTGTAGAGCTCTAATATAGAGCTAATGTGAAAATTAATATTTTTTCCATTTAATTACTAATACCTTTCCATTAATTTAATGTGTTATTATAATTTTTTGCTAATAAATTAATTAGTTAATTTAAATCATTGTGTTATATTTATGCTATAAAGTATGATGTAAAAATTAGCTAATAGGGAGGGGTGGGTAAAAAATAATTACCACTGCTTAATGAATTAGTTAACAAACAATAAAGTTTTTAATTGGTGATGATACCCATTTAACTTGTTTATAAATGGGTGATGGTTTATTTCTATTAATGCAGCAATGCAGGATGCTTTTTTATGAATAATAAATCTTGGATAGTTTTACCTTTTATTATGGCTAGTGTATTAGGGTTAACTTCTCCTAGCTATGCGGAAAATAATGAGAGTTCAACGAAAGTAGCTAAAGTACAAGATGAGGATTCGTTGGCCCGTCGTTATGCTAATAAACAGCTTAAAGTTATAGATGTTTCAGAAATACAGGTTAATGGGGTTAGCACGCTTTCTGTTACTTTTTCAGTACCTTTAAAAGCTAACCAAAAATTTGCGGATAAATTACACTTAGTTGATTCTATTTCAGGCAAAGTTGATGGTGCTTGGGTATTATCTAAAAATCAGCAAGAGTTAACACTAAGTCATTTAGAGCCCAAACGTAAACTGGTATTAACCATAGATAAAGGCATTCAAGCTGTTAATAATAAGTTTTTAACAAAAGAATACATCGCTCGTTTTGAAACCAAAAATTTAGAGCCCATGTTAGGCTTTGCAAGCAAGGGGGCTTTATTTCCTGAACGTTTGGCTGAAGGGTTACCAGTTATTACTTTAAATGTGCCACAGGCTACCGTAGAGTTTTTTAAAGTAAAAAATACAATGTTACCTAAATTTTTAACGAAATGGGGTAAAAAAGGGAGTTTACAATATTGGAACGCTGAAGAAATATTGAATATGATGGATTTAGTTTATACCGGTGGGTTTAAACTAAATGCAGCTAAGAATACCAAAGAAACTGTATTATTGCCTATTGCTGGAATTAAACCTTTACAAGAATCAGGCGTTTATTTTGCTGTATTGCGTCAATCAGGTTCTTATACAGAAACTAACCCAGCGACTGTTTTTACAGTCTCTGATATAGGGTTAGCTGCGCATCGTTATAAGTCTAATGAAACACTAGTAGTATTAGCCCAATCATTAGAAACAGGTAAACCTA
>CALYQH010000335.1 GCA_945283395.1 uncultured Ventosimonas sp.
ATGAGGGAATAGTGCCTGTTCCTGCCTATGAGAAACCTTTAATATGGCGTGATGAAACGCCAGGTATGTTTAATGGCCCTGCGCGTTATAAAGATCGTATGTTACGTATGGTATATCCTTATAACATCATAAATAGTTGCCATTTAAATATTTTGGTTCAAGGTAAGCCGCTTGCTGCTTGGATTGCTGAAAGCCCTGCACATGGGCGCTTAACTCCTTTAACAGCACAGTTATTTTTATGGGAAGTAGCCATTAGTGAGCTTGCCAATATTAATAAAATTTGTGGGGAAGCAGGCATTCTAGTCGCATGGGAAGGATAAGAGATGTTAAATTTTCTCTTTATTAATCAAGGCATTTACTATAATATCTTGTAAAAAGTTGTAGTTAATCAACAAATAAGTAAGGCTTTTAGCCTTAAATGCCTTTCTTGCCAACAGCAAGTTTTGTTTTATAAACATTATTAATAAGGAAATAAAAATGATGCGGTCTATTACTATATCAAGTGTTTTATTATCAAGTTTATTAACATTAGTAAGTTGCTCCAGTAATAAAGTACCAGTACAAAACTTACCAGAGCCGGACAATCATTTACCTATATGGGGAGATGGCGAGGAGCGAAAACAGGAATATATGGATGTAACACGTATTAATCCTGAGCAACCTAGTGCTTTAGGTATTGTTTATTATTCAGCTACGCCGCCTGAAGGTGATGTGGTTGCTACTCCAGCCTTTGCCCAAGGACGGATTGGTTTTACTATTTATGATAAAAGTGGTCAGAAAATACCAGTTATTCAATCGGCTGGCCACTACTATATTAAAGGTTTAATAGGACAACGTTATACCATTTTCTTTCAAAATATTAGCAATAGAGGCTATGAGGTGTTAGTCACCGCAGATGGTATAGATAGTATTACTGGTAGTGAAGGCAAATACTCTAATGCGGGTTATATTCTATTTCCAGGTAGCTCTATGACTATTAGAGGTTTTAGAGAAGCGCGTAATGATTATAAACCTTTCTTTTTTAATGAAAAAGACAGCCCCTATATAAAGGATAGCAATCAAGGTTCGGCGGCTAATATTGGGGTTATAGGTTTTGCTATTTTTGAATTAGCTACGCCTAAAGTTAACCCTCAAGAAAAGCCTAAGGCTTTTCCAGGCCAAACCAATATGTTTAGATTAGATAAATAACCTGCAATTAATTTGCATTGGTAGTCATTAATTTTATTGCTTCATACTCTAATAAAGATATGCGGTAGAGTGGCTTATCTATTTAAGTTGATTATTGTGCGGTTAAGAATAATAGGTTATTTAATTACTAATGCTCTTACTGGTAAATTAAAGCAAGTCACTAACTCCTGAACTACAATAAATTAAAGGTGTTATAAGATTAGATAAGTTATTAACTAGATGGCACTTGTTAGTTAAGAGTAAAAGTTTGATTTGATAGTTGCTGGAGCAAAGCCACTATCAACTCAATAGTTGCTTATTTGAAAGTTTGCTCATCTTTTTTCAATAAACTTGTTATTTCTCTTAGAGTTCAGGTAAAGAGAAAAATTGTCTGGCACATTGTGTTGTATGTGACGCTGTTAATGAAGGTGTTTCATGGCGACATAGGGCCACCATGTTAACTACTTCTGTTAAAAATGCGGGTTCATTACGTCTATTAACAGGTTTTTCTTTTAAGGTGCGAGGTAGTAAATAAGGGCCATCAGTCTCTAACATTAAACGACCTACTGGAATTTCTTTTACTAAGGCTTGTAAATGTTGACCTCGTCTTTCATCGCATATCCAACCTGTAATACCTATGTGCAAATCCATGTCTAAATAGTTATATAAAGTTTGTCGGTTACCAGTAAAACAATGTACTACGGCAGCCTTAAGTTGATCTCTAAATTGTTTTAAGATAGCAATAAAACGTGCATTTGCGTCTCTTTCATGCAGGAAAATGGGTTTGTTTAATTCAACTGCTAAGGCTAGTTGTTCTTCAAAAACTTTTTCTTGTTGTGCTCTAGGGCTAAAATCTCTATTAAAATCTAAGCCACATTCACCTACAGCCTTTACAAGAGGGTACTGTAATAGTTTTTTAAAATTGGTTAAGCTATCACTATGCCAATTTTTGGCATGATGGGGATGAGTACCTGCGGTACAAAACAGTTGTTTAGCTGTTTTATCCTGTTCTAGGCAAATAGCTACAGCTTGCCTACTTTCTTGTTCATTAGTACCAGTAATCACCATTTGCAAAACTTGATTTTGATAAGCTCTAGCTAGCACCTCTGTTATATCTTTTTGATAACTTTTATCTGTTAAATTAATTCCAATATCTATTAAAGAATTAGTGTTCATTATTTACTCTTTTTTTGACATACCCAGTGAAGATAGCGTCCTAACCCTTTGAAAGTAGGGTGCTGACGATAAGTAAGTTCCATCGTAAGTAGCTGTGCAGTATCTACTTTTTTCTGAAAATCCAGTGGCATATAATCATAGAATATTCTAATGCCACTTTCAGTGATAATTTGCCAATTTTTCATCAGCTGTGGTTTAAGCAATTCAGGAGCAATAGGTTGTTGTGGGGTAAGGCTATTTTTTTCACCAGCGAATTGCTGTTTAACAAGT
>CALYQH010000336.1 GCA_945283395.1 uncultured Ventosimonas sp.
ATTTAGCACCTAACTATGATGCTACCCTCTATCCACAGCTTATGACTAAACGTGGATTATTAATGGAAGGTGAGTTTCGTTATTTAACTGAGGTTAGCGAGGGACAGGTATCTGCTGCTTATTTAAATGATAATGGTAACGATGACGATGATAGAAAAATCTATAACGAACAGCGACGTAATAGATGGATGTATAATTGGAAAAATACTACAGGCCGAAATACCCGTTGGCTAGCAGAAGTAGATGTAGGGCGCATTAGTGATCCATTCTATTTTTCCGATTTAGATGTAAATAGTAGCGGTGTAGATAGCCAGCTTTATGTCAATCAAAAAGGTAAGCTAACTTATAGAGGCGATAATTTTACTGCTGCTATTAATGTTCACTCTTATCAAATGGCATCTATTAGCGAAATTACACCTTATAATAGATTACCGCAACTCACCTTAACTGGTAAATTACCGTTTGAGCCTGCTGGTTTAAAGTTCAACTATGATACTGAATATGTTAAGTTTGATAGAGATTTGAGTCATAAATCTTATATTATTCCAGAGTCGTATTTCCAAAGTTTATCCGGATCAAATCTTGCTGATACAACAAGTTATGGCGATTATAGTTGGGTGCATCCTGATAGGTTAATATGGGGGTTGATGCGAGCTAATGGCGATAGAATTTATGTAGCCCCTGAAATAAGTTTACCTATGAAGTCCTCTTGGGGGTATGTAACACCTTCTGTGCAATATTCTTATACCAACTATGATCTAAACTTAGATGGTCGCGGCAAATATAGCATGTTGTATGATAGTAAGGGCAATATTAGGTCAGATGCGCGTAGATTCAAAGGAAATGTTGATAGAACTGTGCCAATTTACAAGGTTGATTCTGGCCTTTATTTAGATCGTCAAGTAAGTTTATTTGGTAATAGCTTCAAACAAACCTTAGAGCCACGTGCTATGTATTTATATGTGCCTTATAGATCACAAAATGATATTCCTATCTTTGATACTATGGAAGATCCTTTCAGTTATGACATGCTCTTTAGAAGTAATAGATTTACTGGACGTGACCGCATAGGCGATACTAATCAAGTGTCTTTAGGAGTTACTAGTCGGCTACTTGAAAAAGATGGTTTTGAAAGACAACGGGTGAGTTTAGGACAGGCGTACTATTTTAAAGATAGAAAAGTACAAATGCCTGGTATCGATTGGCGTGATCGTGAAGAAGCCACTGATAAAAGTTCACCTATTGCTTTACAGTATCTTTATAGGTTAAACAGAGATTGGCGAATATCTAGTGAATATAACTGGAGCCCTGAAGCTAGTAAAACTGAATCAGGTAGTATTATGCTACATTATCAACCAGAAGATAACCTTAATAAGATATTTAACATAGGTTTCCGTTATAGAGATGATAATGTGGTTTATGATTGGGTAAAAGGCCGTTGGCAAGTTTCAGGCGATTTAGAAGGCTATCAATCATACAGTAAATTACCCGCTGAAACAGTGAAAGATTACTACAAGATCAAGCAAGCGGATACCTCCTTTATATGGCCAGTGATTCCACGTTGGAATTTGATAGGACGTTGGCAATATGATTATAACCGCAGTAGGACACTCGATTCTTTTGGTGGAGTTGAGTATGACAACTGTTGTTGGCGGTTTCGCGTAGTAGGTCGTTATTGGCAAAAATATGATGACAATGCATTTAGTGCCAACTATAGCAAATCAGATCATGGTCTATTTTTCCAAGTCATATTTAAAGGTTTAGGCAATGTTTATGGTAGTGGTGCAAGTGGTTTCTTAAATAGAGGCATTGAAGGGTATAAAAAACGTGAACAGCAAGATATGTAAGAATATAGTTGTAACTATTGCTGCTCTTGTCCTTTATTCAGGGCTAGTAGTAGCTCAGACAAAGAGCCTAGATAGAGTTGTCGCTATTGTAGATGATAATGTAATCATGAAAAGCCAGTTAGACAATAGGATTGAAGAAATTACCAAAACTATGTCGAAACGAGGTGGCCAATTACCTCCGCATGATGTCTTAGTTAAGCAAGTATTAGATAGATTAATTATTGAGGACTTACAATTACAATTAGCGGCTCGTTATGGTATCAGCGTTGATGATAATGAATTGAATGAGGCAGTAAAAGAAGTAGCTAAGCGTAATAATTTAACGCTGGATCAGTTTACCAAAGCAGTGCAAGGTGAAGGGTTGACTATTGATAGTATAAGAGAACAAATTAAGAATGAAATTATTATTAGTAGGGTTAGACAGAGGGTAGTTGGCGATAGAATACGTATTACTGATCAAGAGGTAACTAATTTCTTGAATTCAGAAATTGGCAAAGCACATTTATCAGAAGAATACTTTTTAGCTAGTATCTTAATTCCTATTCCGCAAGGAAGCTCTTATGCGGTAACACAAAAAGCTGAGCAAAAAGCAACAGAAATTTATGAGCAACTGCAACAAGGGGCTGATTTTGCTAAACTAGCTATGACTAGTTCTAGTGGAGATAAAGCTTTGGAAGGCGGCGAAATAGTTTGGCGAAGGGCTCCCCAGTTACCTCCGCCTTTCGATCAATTAATTAATGGCTTAAAAGAGGGAGATTT
>CALYQH010000337.1 GCA_945283395.1 uncultured Ventosimonas sp.
AGAAAAGGCATCAGTTCAGAAGTAGTAGCGGCTGTAGCTAAAATATGTTCAAATGGTGACCTTCTTTACGGCGCAAAAAAAATGCCTGTAGTTAAAAGGGCTAATAATACTATTGGTTTACCAGGACATTTTAGTGCCCGTTTGCAACATAATGATACTCGGGATAATGTTAAAAGTATTGAAGCTCAGATTTATGAGGGGTTATCTTACGGTGTAGGTGATGCGGTTATTGGTATCAATCCTGTAACAGACGACGTAGAAAATCTTCGCCGTATGTTAGATACTATCTATACTGTTATCGATAAATTTAAGATTCCTACTCAAGGTTGTGTATTAGGACATGTAACTACACAAATGGAAGCTATTCGCCAGGGTGCACGTGGCGGATTAATTTTCCAAAGTATTTGTGGTAGTGAGAAAGGACTTAAAGAGTTTGGCATTAGTTTAGAAATGCTAAATGAAGCAAAAGCCGTAGGTAAAGAATATAATCGTATTGCTGGTAGTAGCTTCTTCTACTTTGAAACTGGTCAAGGTTCTGCGCTTTCTGCTAATGCACATTATGGTGCAGACCAAGTAACTATGGAAGCACGTAATTACGGTTTAGCCTATCATTATGATCCTTTCTTAGTTAATACAGTGGTTGGTTTTATTGGCCCTGAATACTTATATGATGGTCGTCAAATTATGCGTGCAGGTTTAGAAGATCACTTCATGGGTAAATTAAGTGGAATTTCTATGGGTTGTGACACTTGTTACACCAATCATGCTAATGCAGATCAAAACGTTAATGAGACATTAGCTGTTTTATTAGCTGCTGCTGGTTGTAACTATATTATGGGTATGCCTTTAGGTGACGATATTATGCTTAATTATCAAACTTCTGCATTCCATGATACTGCAATGGTACGTCAATTACTTAATCTACGTCCTGCTCCTGAATTTGAACAATGGTTAGAAAAGATGGGAATCATGAGTAATGGCCGTTTAACTAGCATTGCTGGCGATGCTTCACTTTTCTTTTAAGGGGTAATAAGTCATGGATCAAAAACAAATTGATGCGTTAGTTCGCGAGGTAATGAGTAAGCTTGATGTTAAAGGTAATAATACCTCAGCTACTGTAGCACAATCTACAGCTCAAGCTAGTTCAAATAATACTAGTGTAGAAACTTGTAGTCTTGATTTAGGTTCTCAAGAAGCCAAGCAATGGATTGGTGTACAACATCCCCATAATCCAGAAGTTTTACAAGCTTTAAAAAATATCACAGCAGCGCGTGTAGCTTCTGGTCGTACTGGGGTAAGACCAAGAACTAATTCTTTACTGCGCTTTTTAGCTGACCATTCTCGCTCAAAAGACACTGTACTTAAAGAAGTACCTCCTGAGTGGGTGCAAAAGCAAGGTTTATTAGAGTTACAATCTGAAATTACCAATAAAGATCAATATTTAACTCGTCCTGATATGGGGCGTATACTTAGTGAGCAGTCTGTTAAGACAATGCTTGACAAGTGTAAAAAGAATCCTCAAGTACAAGTTGTTATTTCAGATGGTTTATCTACAGATGCAGTTATCGCAAACTATGAAGAAATTCTGCCACCTTTATTAGCTGGTTTAAAAAGTGCAGGCTTGGATGTTGGAACTCCTTTCTTTGTTCGTTATGGTCGTGTAAAAATAGAAGATCAAATAGGTGAATTATTAGGTGCTAAAACGGTTGTGTTATTAGTAGGTGAAAGACCTGGCCTTGGCCAATCTGAAAGTTTATCTTGTTATGCTGTTTATAGTCCAACTGTTGAAAAGACTGTAGAGGCAGATAGAACTTGTATTTCAAATATTCACCGCACAGGTACACCTCCGGTAGAAGCGGCGGCAGTTATTGTTGATCTTGTCAAACGCATGCTAGATAAAAAAGCTTCTGGTATTGGTTTAACTCGTTAAGAAGGAGGCATTGGTATGCCAACATTAGATTTTATTAGACCTAGCGTCAAAGCAGTGAGATTAATTGCCTCTTTGCATGGCGATTTTCGTAAGAAACTTAATATTCCTGATGATATTAGAAGCCTTGGTATTTTGACAGCTGATTCAGATGATCCTACTTATATAGCTGCAGATGAAGCTACCAAACAAGCTCAAGTCCAAGTAGTATATGGGCGCTCTCTTTATGCAGGAGCAGCTAATTCACCATCACCTAGTTCTGGTGAAGTATTGATCATGTTAGGAGGCCCTAACCCTGCTGAAGTACGTGCAGGGTTAAATGCTATGATAGCAACTATTGAAGATGGCCCAGCTTTTCAATGGGCTAATGATAAAGAAGATACTGCATTCTTAGCTTATGTAGTTTCACGTACTGGTTCTTATCTATCTTCGATGGCTAATATACCTTTAGGTGATCCTATTGCCTATTTAGTTGCTCCTCCTTTAGAGGCTACTTATGGTATCGATGCAGCTTTAAAGGCAGCAGAAGTTGATTTGGTGACTTATGTACCACCTCCTTCTGAAACTAACTATTCAGCAGCTTTTTTAAGAGGAGCTAGTCAAGCTGCTTGTAAGTCTGCTTGTGATGCTTTTGCTGAGGCAGTATTAGAAGTAGGTCGTA
>CALYQH010000338.1 GCA_945283395.1 uncultured Ventosimonas sp.
ATAACTTCTAATACCTACAATAGTTGGATTGGGTAAAGGGCTAATTTGTTGGCTAGTTAAACCAGTGATGCTTATGTTTATACTACGTGTTAATGTATCACCTTGTAGTACTTTATCAATATTTTTATTCCAATGTTCTGTTAGTGAAACATTTTTAGCAGGTAACCAAGCAGCATTTGTAGGATAGTTAGTAGGTTTAGGCTTTACTTTTAAAGAGAGCTCATTTGAAGCAACGGTTTGGCTTTGTGTTTGGTTGTGGTCATTAATGACCAGTGCTGAGATGGTAAAAGGGGAAATTTTAATATCACCACTCTTTTGTGCCGATAATGAGTAACGTCTTTCGATAACGGTATAGACAACACCATTAATATTTTTGGAATATTGACTATCTTTCAGTTGTTTAATAGAGAAGTCGGGTAGAGTAGGAACTATTAAATTAGTTGCTTTCACCACTTTTTGCTCATTAGCATAAATACGCAAGGTTAAAATAACTTGTTGTTGAATATAAGCAGTAGGCACCTCTAAGCTAATTTGTGTTTTGAGAATATCCTTACCATCAACTGAAGTTATGCTTTTGGGCGTTGCCACTAGTTTGATACTAATAGGTTTAGTTTGTTCCTTGCCTAAGCTAATAGGGGGAATAACGATGGCATCTACTTGTTGTTTGGGAGTTAAACTAATAATCCAGCGAGATAATGAACGACTCTTACCATTAATATAGTTCATTTCTTGTACCTGTTGAATACCTACTAGTTCAAATAGCTTTTTCAGGGGTTCTAGATCAGGATTTTCAGTACCATCTGATGAAATGGTTAAATTAATAGTTTCTCCAAATACCATTTCAGTTCTATCCACTTCTGCTGATACTTCTGCTTTAGCTAAAGAGCTGATAAGGAGTAAAGAAATAACTAAAATGGCCAATAAACGATTAAATATCATTAGTTATCACCTTTATAGCTTTGTTCATAAAAGAATTTTCTACGTAGTAATTCAGAGGGGTCATCAGGGATGGTTCTCAGCCATTGTTGTAGTGATTCATTCTGTTCCTGTTGCAGATTATCGGTAGCGGAAGGTTGATTAGGGGCAGAATGCTCTAGTTCTTTGGCTTGGTTCTGTTTGACAGAATGATTTTGAGTTCGTTGTTGGTTATTTTGTTGTGTTTGATTAGTTTGATGAGACGCTCTATTAGGAGATGTATCATTATCATTAGAAGATGTTACAGGCTGATCTTGTTGATAATTAGTTTTAGTTGGCTGTTGTCCTTGTTGCTGTTGTTCTTTAGTTTGCGAAGAAGAACCTTGCGGCTGTTGTGAAGGCTGTGGTTGATTGTCAGACAAATGCTCGTTTTGTTGATGCTGAGCACTTTGCCCCGCACCTTTATTATCTTGCTTATTAGTAGCTGGTTGGCTATTTGGGTTTTGTTGCTGTTGCTTCTTTAATAGCGCTTCTACTAGTTGTTTATTTTTAATAGCTTGGGTAAAGTTAGGTTTAGCATTAATAGCTTTATTCCACTGAGCTATGGCTTCTTGATATTTTCCCTGACGAGCTAGGCTATTAGCATAGTTATAAATACCATCTGCTGAGGTTTCATTAGCAAAAATTTGTTCAGCTCGAGAATAATCTTTGTCCTCATAGAAAGAGTAACCTTGCCATTGTTTATTTTGAAATCTTTTGGCCGCTTCTTTTGGTTTGTGCTCTTGCAGCAAGTGTTGACCTTGTTGGTCATTATTAAGCCATAATTTCTGCCATTCAGAGGCTTTAGCTGATTGTGGTGGTAAAGCTAATAATAATAAAGGTAAACAACATAACCAACCTTTGCGTGCTGCTAAAGCAGCTAATGCTAAGAGCGGGAGGAGTAGCCAATAACCTTGGTCTTGCCAGTAATCAGTTGTGCGTTTTTCCGTATCTACAAAATGCCGCTTATTATTTTTTACATTCGATAAATCTAAGGTTTGAATATCATTATTATTTAAGGTAATGGTACTGTAGTGGCCTTTATTTGAATAGGCAAAATTTTTTAAAGTGGTTGCTTCAAGTTTTGGTAAAATAATTTGTCCTTTAGAATCTTTAATAAAGCCCCCCGTGCTGGATGCAAGAGGTGCCCCTTGACTTGTTCCTACACCTAATATATTTAAAGCAATAGGATGGTTGGCTAATAAGTGATTAATGGCCGTTTGTTCTGCATCTGAAAGGCTCGTGGTGACCAGTAAAATTTGTCCTTCATTTATTTGCTGTGTATTAGCAAGCAGTTTAATAGCCTTAGCTATTGCTAGATCTGCTCTTTGTCCTATGCTTGGCATAATTTCGGGTGAAATATAAGCTAGTAAATTAGCTATAGTAGCTTGGTCATCAGATAGTGGTACAAGAATATGCGCTGTGTTGGAGTAAACAATAACGGCGGTTTGGGCATCTTTGCGCGCTTTAATGATGTCTAGCACTTTACGCTTAGCACTCTGTAATCTACTAGGCGGTATGTCATTAGCTAACATTTTAGGTGTTAGGTCTAATACTATGACAAGCGGTGAGTCTACTTTTAAAGGAGGTTGTTCGATATGTTGCCAACTAGGGCCTAGTAAAGCTAAA
>CALYQH010000339.1 GCA_945283395.1 uncultured Ventosimonas sp.
GCTCTAGGATAAGGGGAATATTAAAAAATTTAACACTTATTTATAAACCAACTCGTTTATCTGGTTAGTGTCAAAGACTACTTGACAACAAAAAAGGAGAATATAATAACATGCAACTAAAAGATACCAACTTATTTCGCCAACAAGCTAATTTAGAAGGTAAATGGCAAAATGCGGATGATGGTAAAACTATTGAAGTAACAAATCCAGCAACGGGAGCAGTCATTGGTACAGTTCCTAAAATGGGAGTAGTGGAGACCAAACGTGCTATAGAAGCTGCTAATAAAGCTCTTCCTGCTTGGCGTGCTAAAACAGCGAAAGAAAGATCTATAATTATTCGCCGCTGGTATGAATTATTAATGCAACATCAGGATGATTTAGCCCTTATTTTAACTACAGAACAAGGCAAACCATTAGCTGAGGCTAAAGGAGAAATTGCCTATGGTGCTTCCTATTTGGACTGGTTTTCGGAAGAAGCTAAACGTGTTTATGGTGATGTAATTCCTGGTCATATGACCGATAAAAGAGTAATTGTTATAAAACAACCTATAGGTGTAACTGCTGCTATTACTCCTTGGAACTTTCCCAATGCTATGATCACCCGTAAAGCGGGGCCAGCATTAGCCGCTGGCTGTACAATGATTATTAAACCTGCTAGTGCAACTCCCTATTCAGCCCTTGCATTAGTTGCATTGGCCGAGCGTGCTGGTATTCCCGCGGGAGTGTTAAGTGTCATAACAGGATCAGCAGGTGATATTGGCAAAGAACTAACCAGTAATCCTATTATACGTAAACTTTCTTTTACTGGCTCAACTGAAATAGGCCGTGATTTAATGGCTGAATGTGCAAAAGATATTAAAAAAGTATCTTTAGAGTTGGGTGGTAATGCGCCCTTTATCGTTTTTGATGATGCAGATTTAGATGCAGCCGTTGAAGGAGCAATGGTTTCTAAATATCGTAACTCTGGTCAAACTTGTGTATGTGCTAACCGCCTTTATGTTCAAGATGGTGTTTATGATACCTTTATTGAAAAATTTAAAGTAGCTGTGGCTAAGCTAAAAGTAGGTAATGGAATAGAAGCTGGAATCACTACTGGACCTATGATTGATAGTAAAGCGGTAGCAAAAGTAACAGAACACATTGACGATGCTGTAAAAAAAGGCGCTAAGATTGCAACGGGCGGTAAGTCGTTAGGTGGTAATTTCTTTGAACCTACTATCCTAATAGATGTGCCTAAAGAAGCTAAAGTATCTAAAGAAGAGACTTTTGGTCCGTTGGCCCCTATTTTCCGCTTTAAAACTGAAAAAGAAGTTATTGAATATGCTAATGATACAGAATTTGGCTTAGCTTCTTACTTTTATGCAAAAGATCTTGCCCGTGTATTCCGTGTTTCTGAAGCTTTAGAATATGGCATGGTGGGTATTAATACTGGTTTAATATCAAATGAAATGGCACCATTTGGAGGTGTTAAAGCGTCTGGTTTAGGCCGAGAAGGTTCTAAATACGGAATTGAAGATTATTTAGAAATTAAATACTTATGTATTAGTATTTAATTTTATGGTGGTTTCAGAATTAACTAGCCAGTCGATCATCGTATGCTGTCTAAGTACTATTTTGAAATTGTATCCTGTAACCGACTGGGACGATGAACAGTCAAGAGGAAATTATGGTTAAGCAAGAAAAATCAACTAAAGCAGTAAAAAAAGCAAAACAAACTAATGCAAAACTATTCAAACGCCGTACAAATGCGGTAGCTAGAGGCGTAAGTATGTCTCATCCAATAGTGGTTGAACACGCAGAAAACGCTAAAATATGGGATGTTGAAGGTAAAGAATATTTAGATTTTGCAGGAGGAATCGCGGTATTAAATAGTGGTCACTTACATCCTAAAGTAGTTAAAGCTGTACAAGATCAATTAACAAAGGTAACCCATACATGCTTTCAGGTAATAGCTTATGAGCCTTATATAGAACTTTGTGAAAAAATTAATGCTTTAGTGCCAGGTAAATTTCCTAAGAAGACGGTATTAGTCACTACAGGTTCCGAGGCTCTTGAAAATGTCGTTAAAATTGCCCGAGCTGCTACTGGTCGTTCTGGCGTTATAGTATTTGATGCTGCATATCATGGTCGTACTATGTTTACTTTAGCTATGACAGGTAAAAAAGTGCCTTATGCCGCTGGAATGGGGCTAATGCCGGGTGGTGTATATCGTGCATTATTTCCTCGTAAACTACATGGTGTAAGTGTTGCAGATGCATTAGCTAGTGTAGAACGTATTTTTAAAAATGATGCAGAACCTCGTGATATTGCTGCCATTGTTATTGAACCTGTACAAGGCGAAGGTGGTTTTTATGCTGCGCCAAAAGAATTCTTTAAAGGGTTACGTGAAATATGCGATAAACATGGTATCTTATTGGTAGCTGATGAGGTACAAACAGGTGCGGGTCGAACTGGAACTTTCTTTGCTATGGAGCAAATGGGAGTAGTTCCAGATTTGACTACTTTTGCCAAGTCAATTGCTGGAGGTTTCCCATTGGCTGGTGTATGTGGTCGTGCTGAGTTAGTAGATTCTATTCCA
>CALYQH010000340.1 GCA_945283395.1 uncultured Ventosimonas sp.
GCGCTTACAAGACCTTCACTCAGGAATAGTAAAATGACTAAATTTCCCATGACAATTCAGGGAGCTAAAGCCCTTGAAGATGAATTAAAATTTCTAAAAACTGAGCGTCGCCCAGCGCTTAGCCAAGCTATTGGCGAAGCAAGAGAATTAGGTGATCTTAAAGAAAATGCTGAATATCACGCAGCACGTGAACAGCAAGCGATGGTTGAGGCGCGTATTAGAGATATAGAAGCAAAATTATCCAATGCTCACATTATCGATATTAAATTGATTCCTCATTCTGGCAAGGTGATTTTTGGTGCTACCGTAGAACTCAACAATATAGATACTGATGAGACTATTACCTATCAAATAGTAGGAGATGATGAAGCAGATATCAAACAAAGCAAAATTTCAGTTAGCTCACCCATAGCGAGAGCCATTATAGGTAAAGAGGAAGGGGAAGTTGTACTAATACGAGTACCTAGTGGGGAAGTAGAGTATGAGATTATAGAAGTTAAACATGTCTAAAATAAATGGATTGAATCATATTGAGCGTTTTAGCTGGTTGCTTTTGCAATCACTGTGGGTGGGAGGAATTTGGATTAGTATCTTGGTAATTTATCCAGCATTAAATCAATCGCTATTAGCCCCTATTTTGGTTTATGGAATTGTTGTTGAACTAGGATCAAATGTTATCTTTGCCACTATCGTTTGTAGTTTATTACAAGTATTATTATTGGTTAAGGGTGCTGGTTTATTTGCTTTGATCAAGACCGCTATAGGGCAAGGTTTACTTATTGTAGTAATAGTTAGTGTTGGCTTTTTATTATTGCATAACCAACAACTATTGGATTATAAGTCTTCTGCCTTTATATATATAACAATAGGTTTATTTGGAGTATTTTTAATGTTCCATTTACCCCCTTGGTTTCATAGACAAAGAGAAGTTCACTATGATTAAAGAAAAATTATAACCTTTGTGATTTTATATTGCTTCCTATTAAATAAGCAATAGCATGAGTAAAGATCAATACTTTGATAATAAAGGAAAAGACTATAACATCTTCTCTATTGCTACATTACAATATCTGCCAATCTTCTATTTAAATGTAATGATAAATTATAGTTATTTATTAGTTTAACAATTAAAAATAACAGGACATCATGTTATATGAATATATTAAAACCAACTATTAAAGCTGCTAGTTTTTTTATAAAATTGATAATTAATATTTATTTCACCTTTTAACGGCTGTTGTTAAACATTAAGATTAGATTAACAGAATATTTACAACAAGCTGCTAGACTTTGTGCGCCTATACAAATTTAAGCATAATCATTCAATACTGCTAAAATAGCTATAATCAAATACTTTTTATATATAATTAGTTGTAAAAAATTAGAAGTTACTACAATAACATGAATTTATAGGTATTCATTGTGACTGAAAGAGTACGAAAATTTTGGGAAATTAAAAAGTTAGACGAAATGTCTTTAGAGGAATGGGAAGCATTATGCGATGGTTGTGGTTTGTGTTGTTTACAAAAGTTAGAGGATGAAGATGATGGTTCTGTTTATTATACACGTATAGCCTGTAAGCTTTTAGATTTGAAAACTTGTCGTTGTAAAGATTACAAACATCGCAAAAAATTTGTTGCGGATTGTATAACCTTAACAATTGAGGATATAGAACATTTTAATTGGCTACCAACTACTTGTAGTTACCGTCGTTTAGCAGAGGGCTTGGCGTTACCAGAATGGCATCCGTTACTCACGGTTGATGCTAAAAGTACCTTAAAATCTGGCATAACGATGACTGGTAAAATGCTTTGTGAAAATGATGTAGTGGCAGATGAATGGGAAAACTACCTTATTTTCCGAATAGATTAGTTTGATTTAAATGAGATCAATAGTTATTAAACGATAAGTTACTAAGGTTTATTTTTAAGATTAAACAAAAGTGCTTATAGAACTATTAAAAAATAATGATATTTATTCATAAGGATAAGAATAATGCTTATAAATTATCAAGTAACATATCGCTAATATATCTCTCTACATATTTTTAAGAGAATTTAATATTTATAGAACTAGCTAAAAAGATAGTTGTTTACATAATGCCTAAAGGATCTATTTAATCTGATAGTCCTAGCCTATAGCAGTCTTACAAACATAAGATAGCATTAGTTTGATTAATAATGCTGCAGAAATTAAATAGTTCTATTTTTACAAGAAAAAATTTGTAAAGGCTTCTAAGGTAGATCGTAATATAGAGGTAATCAAATAAAATTAATACCTATAGTTGAGTGTAATAATTCATTATTTAGTATTGATGGTGCAG
Source organism: uncultured Ventosimonas sp. (assembly GCA_945283395.1). GTDB lineage: Bacteria > Pseudomonadota > Gammaproteobacteria > Pseudomonadales > Pseudomonadaceae > Entomomonas. Next base: position 2,324 of record CALYQH010000340.1, read on the forward strand.
TATAATATAAAGAATTATAAATAGTATATTATTTATAATATATGAATGGAGAAAATACTATTTTTAAATAAAGTATTACAGTAATAAAAAGTCTTATAGTTTAGTAGTTGTTTTATCAGTTAAATGGAGTTAGTAATCATTTTAAGTCATTGGGTAAAGACAAAATAAACAAATAGTGGGTGATGATGGATAAATTTCATAACATTGGAATTATAGGTCGTTTAGGTATTCAGCAGGTAATAGATACAGT
>CALYQH010000341.1 GCA_945283395.1 uncultured Ventosimonas sp.
TCCCAAAAATAAACAATAATACCCACTGAACAGAAAATAAAAAAACTCATCATAGCAACAACTAACATAATTATATGAATCAGATAAGCCGTTGCATATTTTTTGGCCTCTATTAATTCAATACTTAATAAGGCAACATGAGAGTTAATAAAATTACTTAATGACTTACTAAGCCCTTCTTTCTTGGGTTTATTAGATTCGGACGCTTTAATTGCATCCATAGAATACTCCTAATAGATTGTATTAACGACGGCGCAAGTGAGACAAAATAAACACTGCGGCTGAAGCAATACCAACAGCAACCCACGGATGCTGATTCACATAATTATTAGTAACCTCAAGAGCTTCTTTACTTTTTTTACAAAGTGGTTTGGCATGTTCACCTAGAGAGTCTTTTATCGTTTGTATTTTATCAGTTAATTGTTCGCGTAATTCGCTGGTCTTAATATCTGCTGATTCTGCTGTTTCTTTTAACAAACGCTCAGCACCATCTATAATGTCATTAAATTGAGATATTAAATTATCTTTTGTTTCATCAGTGTTTTGGTCTAAAGCTTTTTCAATATTTTTTAAGTTTTTCATCATTTCTCTCGCTAAGCTTAATTATACTTCCATTTTAAGTGAATAAAACTACCTTTTAATAACCAACCAATAAACTCCTATTACGGCTATGATTATTGTAAACATAAAAAAATCATTTTAAGTATCAGTCATTAGTAGCAGTTTATTCAAATAACTTAATAGTGCTGATAATTATTTATTAGCCACTTCATACAAATGTTTCTGAAAAACGTGTTATAATACACTGCATAAACTAATCAAAAACACCTTTAATTGAAGGAAATAGTTGCCACGGCAGCTTATTTTTGATATAAAGCGCACCTATTTTTAATATGTTTTGCTAATAAAGCAAGATAATTAGTTTAGTATTTACTTTTCTGGATATAGCCAACCCATGCCGGGTTTGGCATGAGGTTTTAGAGGGCTGAAAGATGTCAAGAGTTTGTCAAGTTACAGGTAAGGGACCTGCAGTAGGAAATAATGTTTCCCATGCACAAAATAAAACGCGTCGTCGTTTTTTACCAAATCTTCAATACCATCGTTTCTGGGTTGAATCAGAAAAACGTTTTGTACGTTTACGTGTTTCAGCAAAAGGTATGCGTATCATCGATAAATGCGGAATTGATGCAGTATTGGCTGATCTTCGTAACCGTGGTGAAAAGATTTAAGAGGATATAACATGCGTGAATTAATTCGTTTAGTTTCTAGTGCTGGTACTGGCCATTTCTATACAACTGATAAAAACAAACGTACTACTCCAGATAAAATGGAAATTAAAAAGTTTGATCCAGTGGTTCGTAAACACGTTATTTATAAAGAAGCTAAAATTAAATAATATTAGCTATGTTTAATAGACAAACCCACTTATTATTAGTGGGTTTTTTATAAATGCTTTGCCATTTAACTTAACTACTTATTAGCTAGCATCACATCTATTTACCTGTCATTTGACTTATGTAAACAAGCTTATCAATCAAATAATAAACTTGCACTTAAATGATGTTATACTACAATTAGCTAGCAAAGAGAATAGTAACGAAGATGACAGAATTGAACCCTACCCAGAAAGCCTTTCGAAATGCAATGGCTTCAATGGCTGCGGCCGTTAATGTGGTTACCACTAATGGTAAAGCAGGGCGTTGCGGCATTACAGCTACAGCCGTATGTTCTATTACTGATACACCGCCTACAGTGATGGTTTGTATCAATCGCAAAAGTGAAATAAATGCAATAATTAAAGAAAATAGTTGTTTATGCATCAATATTTTATCTGCAGATCATTTAGAGTTAGCTAAACATTTTGCAGGCATGACAGGCATAAAAATGAGCGACCGATTTATGCTGCATGATTGGCAAGAAAAACTCTATAACCTTCCCGTGCTAAACGATGCTTTAGCAAATCTACAAGGTAGAATTGCTAATGTTTCAGAAGTAGGTACGCATAGCTTATTCTTTGTGGAATTAGAAGCCATCAATGTTCGAGATGATGGTGATGGATTAACTTATTTCAATCGAGCATTTCACCGTGTTGCAAGACAATAATATGTGCCTTTACTCATAATTAATTTGTTTAAGCACCAATAAAAAACGAATGCAACATTTAAATTAAACCTCATTCTCTTTACTAAACACCGTCATAACAAGTAGTTAACAATATTAAACTACTCAATAGCTATAAAGTTATAACCAAGGAATGTCCTTCGCCGTTTAGTGGTCTAGCTTATTAGAAGATAATAGTAATAGGATTAATGATCAAAATCGCCAGCAAAAGACACTTTTACTCAACCTCAAAAATGCTTATAACCGGATACATTGCTATGAACAGGTTGGTAATTAGCATCTAGCAAGGTTACTGCTGTCTCCCCCTCTACTACTCTACCTATTATAGTTATTGTGGGATATAACTTCATAAGGTCAGGTAAATAATGTTCTGCAATTGTAAAAGCTAGTTGATAATCATCACCTCCTGCTAAAGCGAAAGCTTGGTAGCTAGATTGGTCATAATGCA
>CALYQH010000342.1 GCA_945283395.1 uncultured Ventosimonas sp.
TGGATCATCACCATTTACATGAAAAATAGGAGCCTGCACCATTTTTGCAATTTCAGTAGCATATTCAGTAGAACGCGCATCATCTGAACGACTCGTAGTAAAACCTATTTGATTATTGATAACAATATGAACAGTACCACCTATTTTGTAGGCGCGAGTTTGTGACATTTGGAAAGTTTCCATTACTACACCTTGCCCTGCAAAAGCGGCATCACCATGTATGGTAATAGGCAATACAACTTTTCCAGTAATGTCTACTCGGCGATCTTGACGAGCGCGTACTGAACCAGCCATAACAGGTGAACCAATTTCTAAATGGGAAGGGTTAAATCCTAACGCCAAGTGTATCTCACCACCATGGGTCATCACATTAGAAGAAAAACCTTGGTGATATTTTACATCACCAACCCCAATAGTGGCTTTTTTCTTACCTTCAAACTCATCAAATAAATCACGAGGATTTTTACCTAAGGTATTCACTAAAACATTGAGACGGCCGCGATGAGCCATAGACATAACAACTTCTTTAACCCCATAAGTGCCAGCTCTTTGGATTAATTCGTCTACTATTGATATTAAAGCATCTCCACCCTCTAAACTAAATCTTTTCGCACCTGGATATTTATTACCTAAGTACCTCTCTAAACCATCAGCAGCCGTTAAACGCTCTAATAAATGTTTTTTAACTTCTGGTGAATAGGCTTGACGCCCTTTGACATGCTCAAAGCGTCTTAATATCCAACGACGCTCGGTCGTGTCTGTGATATGCATACATTCCATGCCTATGTTTCGGCAATAAGTATCTTTTAATGCAGTTAAGATTTCTTTTAAAGTGGCTTCTTTTTTATCAGGAAACAGATCACCACACGCAAAAATAGTTTCTAAATCTGCTTCAGCTAAGCTATTGTTTTGTAATTTTAAAGCTTCAGGAACAGGCCTTTGCCACAATCCCAATGGGTCCAAATTAGCTAGTTGATGACCTTGCAAACGGTAGACTTGAATAAGACGTAATACATTAACTTGCTTTTTTTCATGATCACTAGTAACAGTCGTAGTAGCTAATGGCTGAGATCTTTGTTGGTTTTTTGCTCTGGCGATAAAATAGTCACGAATAGTAGAGTGAGCAACATCAGCTACTACAGAACCATTGATTGGTAAAGTTTGAAAGTAATTACGCCATTCTTCTGGTATAGCATTTGGATCGGTTAGATAACGCTCATATAACTCATCTACATAATCTGCATTATCTGCTGATAAATAGGCCGTATCCCATAATTTTTGCATCTTACTTTCTGGCATGTTTGGTCACCCTCTATCAAAGCACCGCACCGAATAGAGAACCCCCTCTGTTTTTATTATTATTAAGTAAGTTATAAAAGCAGCCTGGATTTTTATCAGTGTAAAATTAAATTAGTGCCTCTTTCTATTTAATAAAAAAACAAATATATAAGTATAAGCAAACTATTTGCTCTGATAACAAAATGCCCCTTAACTAACATGTTAAGAGGCATTATTATTTTCTAAGTTCCACTTTGCAACAACATACTGCGAATATGCCCTATTGCCCTGGTAGGATTCAATTTTTTAGGACATACATGAACACAATTCATAATTCCCCGACAACGAAAAACGCTAAAAGGATCATCCATCATAGCTAAACGACTTTCAGTTTCACTATCTCTACTATCCGCTAAAAAACGATAAGCTTGTAACAATGCTGATGGGCCTAAGAACTTTTCAGGGTTCCACCAAAAAGAAGGACAAGAAGTAGAACAACATGCACATAAAATACATTCATATAAACCATCAAGTTTGGCGCGTTCTTCAATACTTTGCAAACGTTCAATAGCAGGTACAGGATTATTATTTTGTAAATAAGGTTCAACCTTTTCATATTGTTTGTAGAAAATATTCATATCTACAATCAAGTCACGAATGACAGGCAAACCAGGTAAAGGACGTAGTACTAACTTATCATTCTTTACCACAGAAGATAGAGGAGTGATACAAGCTAGGCCATTCTTACCATTAATATTCATACCATCTGAACCACAAACACCTTCACGACAAGAGCGACGATATGAGAAACTTTCGTCTTGCTCTTTAATAAGCGCAAGAACATCTAACACCATCAGATCCTTACCTTCTGTATCTACTTGGTAAGTTTGCATATTAGGTACTTTATCTTGGTCAGGATTATAACGATAAACACTTACTGAAAGCATGATATACCTCTATTAATATTCCCGTTTCTTTGGTTCGAAGGCTGGTACTGTTTTAGGAGCAAAGTTAACCGCTCGTTTAGTAACACTCTTTTCACCTGGATGGTATAAGGTATGACATAACCAGTTAGTATCATCACGATTTTCATAATCTTCACGAGCATGGGCACCACGTGATTCCTTTCTTTCATTAGCAGCAATAGCAGTAGCTTCAGCCACTTCCAATAAATTTTGTAATTCTAAGGCTTCCTCACGGGCGGTGTTGAATGCCATACTTTTATCAGTGATCATCACATGGTTGATTCTTTCCCTAAGCTCTGCTAGCTGTTTAACCCCTTTTTCCATGT
>CALYQH010000343.1 GCA_945283395.1 uncultured Ventosimonas sp.
AGTAGAGCATTCTGATATTATCGAAGTGGGAAATAGTTCTTACCCATTTAAACATCATTCTTAGGTGGTATACTCCTCAGCAATATAAGAAAAAACCAGTAAGGTTTTAGGCAGAGATAGGCCGAACGTTACAATAGAGTAGAGAAAATTAGTATTAATGGCTCGGTAGAAAGCTTTATTGATCTGTATTTTGTAAGAACACCACATAACCTTTAAATAATGGATTATTAGCTAAATGGGGTGGGGCTTGCCATTGGCCATACTGTACCAGGCCGATTTTGAAAGGAATAGTTAATTTAGCTAGATGTTCAAGATAGGCGTGATAGTTAGCAATGGTGGTCTTTCCTTGATAGGTTTGGATCACTAGCTCATCTACTACATTTGCAAAATTATTCAAAGCGTTTAAATCAGCACTATGTCCCCAATCTAATAATCCAGTCACACTCAGTTTATAGCCTACAGGTAGGTGTTTTCTAAGGGTTGTTAAAAAGGTCAGGTATTGAGCAAGTTTGTTTGTGGCAGAGTCGAAATCAATTTGAATCCCTATCACTTTTACCTTTGCTTGTTGCCAGCTAGCTAGTTGTTGCAAGAGGGTATTATAAATAGTATCTGACCAGTTGAGCGTGTGAGTTCGATAAACTAACCATAATTCTTTATGATAGTTTTTAATAATACCATTACCTTGCTTGATAAAATATACATTGCTTTGATAGTTAGCTACTATCTGTCCTTGTAGTAGGTAAAGAGTTTGAGCTTGATTAAGAACAGGCTGAGCTTTAACCCCACTCCACAGCCAAAAGGCGTTATAGTCAGTGGCTTTTACTTCTCCCAAGCAAGGTAGACTAATGGTTAACAGCCAGCCAAGCAAGGTTTTTACCAATAAATGGTTTGCTGTTTTGCCCATAATGTCTTTGCGTATTTAGTTTTAAGTAAAATAAACCATTGTTGCCTTTCTTTTTGACTAATAGTTTGTTTGTCACATCTATTGTCACCGTTGTAGGCAAAACAGCGAATGGCTTTATATAAAGCAAAAGCTTTATCTTCGTCATTTACCTCAGGATCATTAATAACTGATTGATAACCTTTGAGTGGTGAATATAAATTAGCACCAAATTCAGTAGGTTTATTAGTGCCTAATGCGCCGGATAGATGTTGATTTGCTAGGGAGCTGGCAGGAATATATGAGGAGAAAGGGAGCTGATAGTATCTTCTGAATTCTCCCAAGCAATTTAGCGCCCTAGCATCGGTTGAGTTAAGTTTTAAAATATTAGCTAAAATGATAGGTGATGGGCAATTATATTCAGGGTGACTAGGTATAGCATTGGAGAATAATTCTAAAGTGGCAGATCCTGATTGACTAATAGTTGTTAATTGAACATTGTCAACTCCATTACTTACTAATAATGAGCTATCTGTTAAAAAGTCTTGATACTGGTTGGTGAGTAATTCTTTATAAAGTAATAAATAAATAATGTAAGCTCGTTCTGTAACAGCTATCTCATGACTGGTAGCTAGTTGTTGTAATTGCGCTCTAGTAGCATTTTTTCTTAATAAAATATAACGTAGTTGAGGGGTAGTAATTTTAGAGTCTTTGGTAAATACTTTAGGTAATTGACCGCTTTTTTCATAATTTAAGGCCAGCCCTAATTCTATCAAAGGTGCTTGATAGGGTTGTTTAGCCAGTGCTAGCAAGGCTAGCCATAATTGCTCTGCTTCTTGCCAGTTATTCTGTGTTTCCAGAGCAAGCGCACGTAATACTTGTTCACTAAATTGCCAATTATTAATATTATCTTCTTCGCCTGTGAGTGCAGGTAGAAGTTTTAATACTTGGACTGGGTCAGATTTTTGATAGGTGTAATAGTTGGCTAACAGTAAATGATAGAGGTGGGGTTGATATTTAAAATCTGATTTTTGAGCGGATAAATTAGCTAGTGTCAATTTATTTAAGCGCATCTTTAATAAATCGTAAGTAAAGAGTAATTTTGGTGTTTGCGTTAAATCGCGAGCGGTAAAAGAGCGCGAGTTGAAATAAATTTTATTATCAATTTCAAGAATCAGGTCAGCTATTGAATATTTGCTAGAGGTATTGGTATCAATATGGAGTTGAGGATTTTCTAAAAGATTTTCGTAATTATTTGCCAGCGCTTTGATATTATTTTGCAGCCAGTAGATTCTTCTTAATAAACCTTTACTAGAGTTAGCATACATTCCATGTGGATATTGTTTTAAATAGTTGTTAAAGGCTACTCTACTAGCGGTGATGGCGGTTTGGTCTGTTTTAGTTGTATCTAGTTCGCCCCAATTATTAAAGGCAGGAGCTTGTCCCTGATTGAGTAGGTTTCTAGCAAGCATATAGATGGCGGTTTCTTTTATCCAAGGGTGGTTGGCTTGACTAGCTTCGCTAAAATACTTATTAGCTTGTATATAGTTATTTTTATAAAATGCATTAGCGGCTAATAAATAACTTACAAAATGCTTGGAAGTAGAACTAGGATTAATGGGTAAATACTTACTAATATCCGTTTAGCTATTAACAAATAAAAGATAGCGGGCTAATCCAAGCTGTAAT
>CALYQH010000344.1 GCA_945283395.1 uncultured Ventosimonas sp.
TTCCTTTGAATTCAGCTGTATCTGCAAAAATGGGTAAGTGGTAAGACTGGTACTTGGCAAGTTGCTTATTAGCACTAATAGCTAAATAGTCTACATAGTTGCTTAGATTTTTAATTACATACTCAATTAAAGGTTTGCCTTTAAGTAATAATAATCCCTTGTTTTGATTATTTACTCTTTGCCCTTGGCCTCCTGCCAGAATGAGACCACCTATTTTCATTATTGCCACCGCATTTTTTGTTCCTCATCCGTAATTTTAGCAGTAACCCATTGCTCAGAATTATCAATAAAATATTCTTTTTTCCAAAAAGGTGCTTCTGTCTTTAAATAGTCCATAATAAATTCTGCGGCTAAAAAGGCTTGTTTACGATGAGTAGCAGTCACTATGACTAAAACTATAGGTTCTCCTACAAGCAACTTTCCTACTCTATGAATGACTCGACAACTAGCAAACTGCCAATGTAGCTTTGCCTCATAAATGATGCGAGTAATTTCCTGCTCTGTTACTTGAGGATAATGTTCTAGAAAGAGATGGCTTAGGGGGATTTGTTGATCTTTACCTCTAACCATGCCTTGAAAAATCACTAAGGCACCCACATCTTCTGATGAGTTTCTAATGGCAGCTTCTTCATCCACAAGGTTAAAGGGGGATGTTTGAATGCTGATAGATATCATGTTAGCCACCTGTAACAGGCGGTAAAATGGCCACTTCATCGCCAGGTTTGATAAAAGTGGGCTCATAAATAATTTGCTGGTTTACTACTAATCTAAAGATATTTTTTTCTGAAAGATGCTCAGACCATTTAGCACCTCTTCGCCTCAAATGGTTAAGTAGTTCATCAGAGCTTGCACCTTGCCAAGCAAGTTGCTCTTCATTAAGTCCCAATAAATCTTTTAGCAAACCAAAGTAAATAATGCGGATCATATAATTATTACTTAAAATATCATGATAGTGAGCATAATGAAGATGAACAGCTTATACAATTAGTCTTTTGAAGTAGATAATTAGTTAGATAAGCTAATTGTTTACTAGGTAATAAGATGATAACTTGAACAACTTTTTATACTACTTGTTAATTAAGGTAATACTATGAGTCAACTTACTCATTTTGATGAGTCTGGCCAAGCTCATATGGTGGATGTGGCCAATAAACAATCTACTCATAGACGGGCAATAGCAACAGGTACCATTTATATGTCAGCTAACGCATTTCAATTACTAGGTCATAATGCTAGTAACAAGGGTGATGTACTTGGAGTAGCTCGTATTTCCGCTATTCAGGCCGCTAAGCAAACAGCTAATTTAATTCCTTTATGTCATCCATTACCTCTTACTCATGTTAGTGTAGAGTTTTATACAGATGAACAACAAAATGCTTTACAGATTGAAGTAACAACTGAAACCTTTGGCCGTACAGGCGTTGAAATAGAGGCTTTAACAGCAGTAAATATAGGTTTGCTTACCGTGTACGATATGTTGAAAGCGGTTGATAAAGGAATGCGCATAGAACATATATATTTGTTGAAAAAACAGGGTGGTAAAAGCGGCACTTGGGAGGCAACGAAAACTTAGTATGCAAAAAGTTTCTCGTTTTCATAGTATATCAACTAAATTACTTATTTCTATCTTATTATGGGTCACTTTTGCTTTGGTATTTACCGGATATACATTAGCCTTGTTATGGCAATTAGAAAATGGTGGAGAAGCTATCAATAAAGCAGGTAGTTTAAGAATGAGGATCTATCATCTTGTTTCTTTAACTCGCCAACAAAATAACCGAGCTGAGATTTTTAAGGAGCAACAAAATTTTATCCAAATTCTAACTGCACTAAAAACTACTGATGAAAATAGTATCTTCTTACCTGATAATATCGATATAGGTCAACAGATTAGAGAAATTGAAAAAGGTTGGCAGCAATTGGTATTACCTTTTCTTGCACAATACAGTTCATCAAAGCAAGCTATTAGTGATGAAGATTTGACAAAAATTGATTTGTTTGTTTCTGACATTAACAAATTAGTCAATATGATTGAAATCCAAAATACCTACCATATAAGTTGGCTGCGTTTTATTCAGACCCTACTTATTATTATGGTTGTATTTTCTGCTTTTACAGCTATTTATCTATTATATAAACTAGTTATTAGACCGTTACGAAATATTCAGGTTGGTATTCAGAGTTTAAGTCAAGGTCGTTTATCAAAACGTATTAGTAAAGTGGGTAAAGATGAGTTTGGTATTGTTTCTGCTGGTTTTAATATTATGGCAGAAAACCTTGAAGATCTTTATACCAATTTAGAACAAAAGGTTAACCAAAAAACAGCCGCGCTAGAGGAGACAAATCTAGAATTATCTGCATTGTATAAAGTAACCGCTTTCTTACATGAATCAACAACCCAAGAAACGATGTCACAAGGATTTCTTAATGATATATTGAAGTTAAGTGGTGCTGATGCAGGTAATATAAGGTTATTAGATAAGCAACATGGACGCCTTAATTATATTGCCAGTATAAATTTATCTGAATAT
>CALYQH010000345.1 GCA_945283395.1 uncultured Ventosimonas sp.
AACAAACAACTACACTAATGAAGATAGAGAAATGAAATGGACTTTCTAATAAATTCACTCAGGGAAACTCGACTACATCATAAATTTTTTAAAATAAAACTTATCTCAAAAAATTTCATGCCGTTGAAAGCTGCTATTTTTAACATTAAACTAATATATGGAATAATTAACAAGTTAGTTTCCTTTTACTTAGCTACATTTGTAAATCTAGTATTTTCAATAAACTTTTTCTACCTTTTGTCTTATTTTTATCAGAGCCAATTAGTAGATAACTTCTCAAGCAAAAAGCTAACAAGCACTAATCAAATAGCTTTAAATAGCGCCCCTATTAGGCGTAACGCAAGTAATTATTGAGAGGATGCTATGACTTCGTTAATCCTGAAATGCATAATGGGTGTTATTGCAGTACTTTTAATAGCAATTTTAGCTAAATCTAAAAGTTTTTATATTGCAGGTCTAGTGCCATTATTTCCAACTTTTGCATTAATTGCCCACTATATTGTAGGCACGGAACGTACTAGCAGTGATTTGAAAGCCACTGCATTGTTTGGTTTATTTTCGCTTATCCCTTATGCTATTTACCTGTTAGCAGTTTACTGGCTTAGTATTAAAACATCATTAGCTATAACCTTAATGATGGCTACCATTGCTTGGGTTATAACGGCTATTATCTTATTAATTATATGGCAATATTTTCACTAAAATGAGCAGTATTTAACTAACCTCCATCTATAAAGGGGCATTGTATGTCTTGGTACAGTTGTATGATTATTATCACCTTAGTAATTTACGCTGTATTACTTTATGGTTCTAGTATTTATGGCTTCATTCGTGCTTATCCACTAACTGCTACTTCAAGAAAACTGCTTTATAGTTTATCCCTTACTATGTATGGTAGCGCTTGGGTATTCTTTGGAATGGCAGAGAAATCTAATCACCCACTCTGGGATATATTACCCCTATTTCTAGGACCTTTTATTATTTTCATTTTCTTTTACCGAATTTTTAGTAAAATTCTCATCATAAGCCAACAAGAAAATGTCACTTCAATTCCCGATTTTATTGCTAAACGTTATGGCAATTCAAGATTACTAGCTATTTTAGTATCTCTACTTTACGTACTAGCTTTTACTCCTTATATCACCTTACAAATAAAAGCGCTCATAGACATCATTTCTTTGGTACTACAACAAAGTGATTTCTATTCTGTTGAAACAGAGATTTACCTTACCCTTATTGTCCTACTAAGCTTAGGATTACTGATTGTTATCATAGCAGGTAGACAAGCTAACATTGTTGAATATCAATACAAAAGTTTATTATTTACTTGCGCTACAGGGGCTATATTAAAATTAATAGCTTTTATCATGGTTGGCTTATTAGCCTGTAAATTACTTTATCAAGGCTTAGACTATCATGGACAAATTTTTACTTTTGCCACTTTTCAACAAGTATTTATAAATGATAAACCTAATATACCAGACTTAGTAGTACAAATACTGACAGTAATGATAGCTATTATTTGCTTACCCAATATATTTCAAACAGGGGCAACTAAAGCGCAAAAAACTCAAGATTTAGCTACCATTCATTGGTTCTTACCCCTCTATTTCTTATTGGTGATTGCCTGTATTATTCCTATTATCATAGTGGGTAATCTAATAACACCTAGTATAGGCCAAAATTATTGGCTCATTACTTTACCTATCCAAAAATCCTCCACCTTATTTACTTTAATTACCTTATTAGGAGGTTTTGCAGCGATTGTTGGAACTACCATTGCTTGCTGCTTTGCTTTATCAAGAATGGTCACTAACCATATCCTCATCAACTGTCAATCTAACATATTATCTAAAGTTTCTTTTTCACAACTTCAAGCCTTACGCTGGTTAAGCATTATCCTCATTTTAGCGCTAGCTATGGGCTGTTATATGTGTTTATCAGTTAATATTCCCTTAAATACTATAGGATTAGTAGCTTTTGCTGGTATCATCCAATTAATTCCAGCTATGACCGGTGCTCTGTATTGGAAATTAGCTAGCAAACTTGCTGTCATTATTGGCTTATTAGTAGGAACTGGCATTTGGTTTGTTACTCTTTTTTTACCTTTATTACTTCATCAAACTTTAGATAAATTTGTCACTGCCTCTTTACTAGAATGGCTACAACTCTTATTACCTTTCAAACTTTCTTATATCAACTTTTGTACAGCAATCTCTTTATTAAGTAACTTTTGTTGTTTTATCTTCTTTTCACTACTTTCTAAAAAAAGAGTAACAGAACATTGGCAAGCTACCAAATTCATCAATCAAGATTCAACCCTTCCTGCTAATAATTTATTTGTTGTTAAACTAGAGGATCTGATTTTACTTGTTTCACGCTTCATTGGAGAAAAAAAGACGCTTGAACTCTTTACCGATTTTGCCCAAAAACGAGAAATTTCGTTAGAACCTTCAAGTAGAGCAGATCAACAATGGATCTTTTATACAGAGCACCTATTAGCTGAAAGACTTGGCTCATATACCGCAA
>CALYQH010000346.1 GCA_945283395.1 uncultured Ventosimonas sp.
AACGCTTCTAAAAGATGGTATTATTTATTCTTTAGATTTAGGTGCTTTATTAGCAGGCACTAAATATAGAGGTGACTTTGAAAAGCGCATTAAAGCTGTATTACAAGAATTACAAAATCAACCTAATGCTATTTTATTTATTGATGAGATACATACTATTATAGGGGCTGGCGCTACAACAGGTGGAGCGATGGATGCTTCTAATTTACTTAAACCTGTTTTAAGCAATGGATATATACGTTGTATAGGCTCTACTACTTTTAAAGAATATCGTGGAATTTTTGAGAAAGATCATGCACTGACAAGACGGTTCCAAAAAATTGATATAACAGAACCTTCTGTAATAGATACTATAAAAATTTTACAAGGATTAAAGCCACGCTTTGAAGAATATCATCATATTTCATATACCGATGAAGCATTAAAGGCTGCTGCTGAATTAGCTGCTCGTCATATTACCGATCGCCACATGCCAGATAAAGCGATAGATGTTATTGACGAGGCGGGAGCTTTTCAGCAGTTACAAATGGAAGATAACAGAGAAACTTATATAGATGTTCCTCAAATAGAAGCAGTTATTGCTAAAATGGCTAGAATTCCCTCTAAAAGTGTTAATGCTTCTGACAAAGAGCTATTACGTAATTTAGAGCGTGATTTGAAATTAACCATCTTTGGTCAAGATGAAGCTATAACTTCCTTAGCAGGGGCCATTAAGCTTTCTCGATCTGGTCTTAAAGCCCATGATAAAACCGTTGGCTCATTCTTATTTATTGGGCCAACTGGAGTCGGTAAAACAGAGGCGGCTAAACAATTGAGTAAAGCATTAGGCATTGATTTAATACGCTTTGATATGTCTGAGTACATGGAACAACACTCTGTATCAAGGCTAATAGGAGCTCCTCCAGGTTATGTAGGATTCGATGAGGGAGGTTTGTTAATAGAGGCTATTACTAAAACACCCCACTGCATATTGTTATTAGATGAAATTGAAAAAGCTCATCCCTCCATTTTTAATTTATTGTTACAGGTAATGGATCATGCAACGTTAACAGATAACAATGGACGTAAAGCAGATTTTCGTAACGTAGTATTGATAATGACCTCTAATGTTGGTGCTCAAACTGCGGCGAGAGCTTCTATAGGATTTACCCAACAGGATCATAGTTCTGATACTCTTGAAGAAGTTAAAAAATGTTTTACTCCAGAATTTCGTAATAGACTTGATGCTGTTATCCGATTTGGACGACTAACAGAACAAGTTTTAAAAAATATTGTGGATAAATTCTTGGTAGAGTTACAGGTACAATTAGAAGAAAAAAATGTTCAACTTGAAGTTTCTGAAGAGGTGATAACTTGGTTAGCTACAAACGGCTACGATCCTCTAATGGGAGCAAGACCGATGGCTAGGCTTATTCAAGAGAAAATAAAACGGCCACTTGCAGAAGAAATATTGTTTGGACAACTAGCTGGGCAAGGTGGTATTGTTCGTATTAGTTTAAATAATAAAAAACAATTAATTTTTGAGTTCGAACACAGTATAGAAACAGTTTAAATTTTAGTTTATATAAGGAAAGTAAAATGAGAAGTAATATTCTAATGCTAAGCATAATAATCATCATTGGGTGTTTTCCGGTACATGCACAAACTCATAATATTCCACCATTAGCAAAGATTCCTGATATGAATTTCGATAAAAATATTCCAGATAAAGCAATAGAATATGATGAAGATAAGTTACCACTTATTTTTAAAATAGATAAATTATCTATATCATTGGGTAGAACAACTTTAACAGAGGTATCTAATGCATTAAAAACAGGTATTCCTTTACATGATGGCAAAGGCTATTATCAATGCTATAGTATCCCCAAATATTCTCATCAAATTTGGTTTGTAACAGTAGGTCAGAATTTTTCTGAGCCTATCACGGAACTCGTAATTGCTAGAGGTAAACCACTACCTACCGAGTTTTGCCCTATGGTTACAGCTTCTACCCATCCTATCTTTTCAGATAATATTCGTCTAAATTTACCAGAAGAGCTTATTTACGTAGTGCTTGGTAAGCCGCTTAATAAAAAACAGGAGCAATCACTATATTTTTATCTACTTCCACAAAAAATGGGGAAATTAAAAATTCAAACCCATATAGATGCTACAGGACTCGACAAAATTAAAATTACCAAGGAATCTTTCTATCAATAAGATAATTTCAGAGATGGGGTATGGGTTCAAAATGTGCCAATACCCCTACAAAACAAGCAATTATTGAGCATGCTCTAAAGATAAATTTAATAATCGAATAAAATTACATTTTTCTAATATATATGATTCATATAGCTTATATAAATTTTAAAACTGTAATTTCTATATATAATAATAAATCTAGATAACTTTATAGAAGATTTTTGCTAAATTTCAAGAATGATTAATAATGATTGAGCTAGCACCGATTTAGTAGTTTCTAGCACGACCTCTGTTATGCTAGGTTTAACCGCTACAGGACTCCCTAATAGAGTGTCATCAATCCAC
>CALYQH010000347.1 GCA_945283395.1 uncultured Ventosimonas sp.
ATGATTAAGTAACAAATTATTCTTACTAAAATACTAGGACTTTATTAAATAAATTATCTAGCGTAAACTGTTCATCTAAAGTTAGGAGTAATTATGACAGCTATTATTATCACTGAGGCAGCGCAAGACTATTTAGCAACATTATTAGCCAAGCAAGATCATGCTGATGTAGGGATAAGGATATTCATAACACAACCAGGAACCCCACATGCTGAAACATGTATTTCTTATTGTCGTCCTGGAGAAGAAGATCCATCAGATAAGGTATTAGGTCTATCTAAGTTTACTGCTTGGATAGATGCTGTGAGTGAACCCTTTTTAGAAGATGCTATAGTAGATTTTGCTGAAGATCGTATGGGTGGCCAATTAACCATTAAAGCACCTAATTCTAAAGTTCCTATGATCAATGAAGATAGCCCTCTTAGTCAAAGAGTAGAGTATTATTTGCAGACAGAAATTAATCCGGGATTAGCAGGCCATGGTGGTCATATAAGCCTAGTAGATGTAGTGGAAGATAATGTAGCTATTCTACGATTTGGCGGTGGTTGTCAAGGATGTGGTATGGTTGATGTTACTCTTAAAGAAGGGGTAGAAAGAACGCTGTTAGAACGTATCCCAGAACTTAAAGCAGTGCGTGATGTAACAGACCATACAAATAAAGAGAACGCTTATTTCTAAGAGGTGCTAACAGATCTATCTAGCCATAGATGATAGGTGAACTTATGGTACAAATTTACCTATAAAAATAGCAGGATCGACTCTAGTATCATTTAAACTTATGTTCCAATGCAAATGAGGACCAGTAGCTCTTCCTGTAGCACCTACTTTTGCTACTATATTACCTCTTTTAACTGCTTGCCCCAGTTGAACATTTATGGCAGATAGGTGGCAAAACATGCTAATTAAGCCTTGACCATGATCGAGAAAAACCGTTTTTCCATTAAAGAAAAAATCTCCTACTAAAATCACTTGACCATCAGCAGGTGCTTTAACCGGTGTGCCTTGTGGTGCAGCCAGATCCAGGCCAGTATGTGGATTACGCTCTTGGCCATTAAAAAAACGTCTAAGTCCAAAAGGGCTGGTTAGCCGTCCTGATACAGGTAATTCCATTAGTAAATTACTAGGATTTCTAGCTGAGAAAGTTTGATAAGCAGCTAATTGTAATTGCATTTCTTGAGCTATTCGTGATTGAGCTTGTTGGTTTGGATTGATGAGACGATTATTAGCTAATTTGATATATTGTTCTTTATAATTTTTATGGGAAGTCGTAAAGTTTATCGTGTAAGCCCCTTGTGAGCTTTTAATCTGTAATGTTTCGATGCCTTGTTTAGTAGTCAACGGGATACCTACTATAGCAATCCAATGGGTTTTATCTTCTTTTATTACTAATACCGGTTTGTTTTTATAATAAGCTTGTGGAGGAGTAGTTGTCTCTTTTAAAGAAATCACCGCTACTCCACCCTGTACTGGTTTATTTAATAATTTGCTAATAAAACTTTCTGCATAGCTGACTGATGTAATACAGCAGAAACTAGCTATTAAAATAAAGATTCTAGTCATGAATTCAGCTTATAGTTAGGCATGATGTTTCTTTTGAGCTAATAAAGTTGCAAAACGTAATTTTATCCTATTACCATGTTCATCTGTTTTATGTAATTCTCCTATATCTTCATTATACTTAATGATATGCCAATGTTGATAATAGTCTTTTAATTCATTTTCTTTAAATGTAAAGGGGAAAGGCATGGGACAAGGAAAGTCTGAAGTTGACATGGCTGCTACAATTAAATTATATCCTTCTATTAAAGTACTTTGTTGCATATTTTCAATAATGTAAGGAATACGTTGTCTATCCAAAAACATCAAGACTACAGTAGAGATAATTAAGTTGTATTTATTTTGCAGGGCTGCCTCATTTATATCATAGTAAGCTACCTCTATATTTGATAACTGATCACGTTCAATAATTTCTTCTAATTGTTGGATAGTGGCTAAATTTTTATCTAAAGCTTTTACCTGAAAACCTAATAATTGCAGAAATAGTGCATTACGTCCACAGCCGCAACCTAAATCTAAAGCCTTGCCTGATTTAATATAGTTGATAGCGTCAATTACCTCTGAATGGGTAGCAGTAAAACCATATTTTTTCTGGATATAATCTTCAGGTTTACAGTAAAAAAATAATTGACATTGTAAATCCTCTGAATAACTTATAATTTTATGCCATTGTTGTGGTTCGATTAATGGGGATTGATCAACACTGCTAAGAACATAATATTTAGTAATTAATCCCTGCTCGTTTAATAAAGCAAACTCAAGGCTACCCTTAAAGATAGTTAGTTTAGCCCATGTTCCTACTCGAGTATTATGTTGCTCTTTGAATGCTTGGGGTAATGTGTGGCTATCCCATAGGGGCATTTGTTTATAACAAACTAATTGCTCTTTCATTATTACCTCTAGTCTTATTCTTAAATAGTTGATTATGATTGTAGATTATTTTGAAGTAAAGTTGTATTAATAAACT
>CALYQH010000348.1 GCA_945283395.1 uncultured Ventosimonas sp.
TAGGATTGATTAAGCTCTATTATATGTAAAATATTTTTTTTTATAATTTTAATAAAGTCATAAAGTTAATTATTGGAATTAAATATGTTTATATTAGATGAATATTTGAATAAGGATTGTATCGCTATAGGAAATTTTCCGTTATGTCAATTATTACTAAAAAATGATAAAAAATATCCTTGGTTTATTTTGGTACCAAGACGTAATGATACTATAGAAGTATTTGATCTGTTACCAGATGAACAGCATCAGATGTGGGCAGAAGTAACAACTTTTAGTGAAATATTAAAAGCTGATTTTAAAGCAGATAAAATAAATATAGGCACTTTAGGTAATATTATAAGCCAATTACATATTCATGTAATTGCTCGCCGCAAGGATGATGCGACATGGCCAGCTAGTGTGTGGGATAAGCTTCCTGCTGAACCTTATGAGCAAAATGAAATTGAAGCTATTAAGGCACATTTACAAAAAATTATGCCTGTTACATTTTCTTTTAAGTAGTATATATGAATAATATTCAAGATCGAATAAATGATTTAGAAAGTCGCTTAGCTTTTCAGGATGATACTATTCAGACTTTAAATGATATAATAATAAAGCAACAACAATTGCTAGATGTATTAACAACCAAAGTTGATTTGCTTATCAATAGTCATAATCAATTAATAGAACAATTACAAGCAACAGTAGATAGTGCTCCCCCTCCACATTATTAACAAGAGGCGAGGGAACTTATTAGTAGTTTGGCTATCTGTAAAGGCAATTATCTAATTTATTAATGACTAAAATAATACTATTTAACAATGAGTTAATTATTTTTTATAAATAGCAAAGGATTTTAATGAAATGATAGTAGTTGTCATAAGGTTAGTAATATGCTCCCTCTATTAAGACCTTTTATATTCCCTAATGCTTCAGCTATCAAGTTTGCTATCAAGTTATCTATAGCAGCAGTAATAGCATTGTATATTGCATTTTGTTTAGATTTAGAGCAGCCACAGTGGGCTGCGGCAACATCTGTTATTGTTGCACAACCTCAATCAGGTATGGTTATTAGTAAAGGATTGGCAAGATTGCTAGGTACTTTGTTAGGTACCGTCATGGCCTTATTATTAACCTCGCTTTTTAGTCAAACACCTTGGTTATTTATTTTTGCCATGGGGTTAGGTTTAACTCTCTGTACAGCTGCTTCAACTGTTATCCGGAGTGCTTGGTCTTATGCATTTGTGTTAGGCGGTTATACTACTGCTATTATTGTCCTTCCTGATATCTATAAACCACTTTCTATTTTTGACTATGCCATAGCTCGCTGTACAGAAATTTGTTTAGGCATCATCTGTACATCTGTTATATTTGCAATTCTTTGGCCTAGTAAGGTATATCAGGGGCTCATTAATGAAGCTTCAAAAGCTTGGTATGCAGGCTTAGCTTCAGCGTGCTCAGCACTTAAAGGAAATAAAATAAATGATGAGTTACTAGATAGTTTAGCTAAAATTGTGGCAGTTGATACCCAACGTGAACATGCCGCCTTTGAAGGTGGTGATGGACGTAATAGAGCAAAAGCTATTCAAAGTATGATCCATGATGTTTTAGGTTTATTACGAGCAGCAAGAGGTGTCTCAAGGCAATGGAAATACCTATCTAATTCTAGTAAAGAGCAGTTGCAGTCTTGGCTTAATGAAAGTATTGAGAAATTAACAGTGCCTACCTATAATGGCTTAAATGAGCTAGTTACTCGTTTACGAGAGACTATTAGGACTACGAAGGATTTAGGACAACAAGATATTTTGGTACGTCTAGAAATACTCGTAAATTATGCATTATCAGCAGGTCAAGATCTTACCTCAGTACGTACTGGAAAATTACGAAAAAAAGCTGCTGGCCGTTACTTGTCGATACATAGAGATTACTCTTTAGGCTTATTATTTGGGTTAAGGTCAGGTTTTGCTTTTATCATTTTAGCCTTCTTTTGGATTTTGTGGGCGTGGCCTATCAATGAAGCGAGTAGTGCTTTAATGATGGTAGGAGTAATTTGCAGTATGTTCGCTAATAGGGAGAACGCTACACAGATTAGCATGGGGTTTTTAAGAGGCGTTTGTTATGCTGTAATAGTATCTTTTGTAGTATCACAGCTTATTTTGCCCTCTTTAAGTGGTTTTCCCTTATTGTGGTTAGCCATTGGCCTGCCTTTGTTTTTTAGCTCATTGGGAATGGTCAATCCAGCTATAGCAGGTACTTGTACAGTATTCTCTATTAATTTAGTAATGCTCTGTAGACCTGAAAATCATGGTTTCCAAGCCACCGAATCATTTATTAACCAAGGTATAGCAATGCCTTTAGGTATTATAGCAGCCACATTATCTTTTCATTTGGTGAAAATTAATACTTCCTATTGGCAAGGCAAGTATATGCTTAATGCCATGTTAAGGGATTTAAGAAAACTTACCCAAAGTTCAATAGGTGGTGCAGAAACTTGGTTTGGTGGTCGTATGGCGGATCGCCTTATTTTATTGGCGAGG
>CALYQH010000349.1 GCA_945283395.1 uncultured Ventosimonas sp.
TGTCTTATCAGTAATGACCCATGTTTGACAAACTTCAGTAAGGTTACCTGAGAATTCGCTTTCTAAACAACCTTCTGTAACCCGACCAAAATAAACATAGTTGTGAGCACCATAAACTCCAAGATCAGTACCCCCTGCATAATCACCGTAAAAGCGCACACAACGATAACAAGCAATACAACGATTCATCTCATGCGCAATAAAAGGGCCTAAATATTGATTATTATGGGTACGTTTTTGGAAGCGATAACGTCTTTTGCTATGCCCAGACATGACTGTCATATCTTGCAAATGGCAGTGACCGCCCTCTTCACACACGGGGCAATCATGGGGATGATTTGTCATCAACCATTCAATAACATTTTCACGAAAGCGTTTAGCATCTTCATCACCAATTGAAATCCACGTATTATCTGTGGCTGGTGTCATACAAGACATAACTAAGCGGCCTTGTTTGTCGTCAGCATCTTTAAATTGTTTAACAGCGCATTGGCGACAAGAACCGACACTACCTAGGGCTGGATGCCAGCAAAAATAGGGGATGTCAATCCCTAAGGAAAGACAGGCTTGTAGCAGATTATCTGCTCCGTTAACTTCGTATTCTTTACCGTCTACATGGATAATGGCCATGGTTGTTATTTCTTCATCATTTGCTCGCCTGAGCGAGACTGGCTAAATGGAAAAAAGTTTTCTATTAACTTAAACTCCAATGTTTAAGTGGCAGTAACCTATACGTTATAAAACGGCAACTCGGTCTACTGCAATACCTGCTTCAAATTCACTTCTAAAGTATTTTAAAGCAGAAGCAAGTGGTTCTGTTGCACCTGGTGCATGAGCACAAAAACTAAGGCCAGGGCCTATTTGTTTAGCTAACTCAGCTAAGAGGTTAACATCATCAGCTTTACCTTGCTGTTTCTCTAATGCTGTTAATAATTGAACAGTCCAAGGCAAACCATCTCTGCAAGGGGCACACCAACCACAAGATTCACGGGCAAAAAATATTTCCATATTACGCAATAAGGAAACCATATTAATAGTATCATCAACTGCCATAGCAAGGCCTGTGCCCATCCGAGTACCTGCTTTTGCTATACCTCCGGCATACATCTGGGCTGTAAGGTGTTCAGGTAATAAAAATCCAGTACCTGCACCTCCTGGTTGCCATGCTTTCAATTTAAAGCCTTCTTTCATGCCACAAGCATAATTTTCTAACAGTTCTTTGGCCGTAATACCAAAGGGTACTTCCCAGATACCGGGATTATTGACTTTACCTGAAAATCCCATGAGTTTGGTGCCCATATCTTCACTGCCTTCTTTTGCAAGCGATTTATACCACTCAACACCACGTTCAATAAT
Source organism: uncultured Ventosimonas sp. (assembly GCA_945283395.1). GTDB lineage: Bacteria > Pseudomonadota > Gammaproteobacteria > Pseudomonadales > Pseudomonadaceae > Entomomonas. The sequence goes on from CALYQH010000349.1 coordinate 1,357, forward strand.
AGCAGGGACATTACATAATGTTTCTACATTATTAACACAGCTAGGCTTGCCCCATACTCCAACTGCTGCGGGAAACGGGGGTTTAGATCTAGGATTAGCTCTACGGCCTTCTAACGAGTTAATTAATGCGGTTTCTTCACCACAAATATAACGTCCTGCACCAGTATGAACAAATAATTCAAAATCAAAGCCACTGCCAAAAATATTTTTACCTAATAATCCCGCTTGTTTAGCTTCTTCAATAGCTTTATTAAGATTAGTTGCTGCATCTACATATTCACCACGGAGAAAAATATAACCTCTATAGGCTTTTAATGCATAAGCAGCAATTAGCATGCCTTCAATTAAAAGATGAGGCTCTTGCTCCATTAATAGACGATCTTTCCATGTATTAGGTTCCATCTCATCAGCATTGCAGAGCAGATAACGAATAGTGAGAGATTCATCTTTAGGCATCAAACCCCATTTAACGCCAGTAGGGAAACCTGCCCCACCACGACCCTTTAAACCGGCATCTTTAACTTGTTGGACAACAGCATCCTTCGATAAGGTGGTTAAAGCTTTTTGGGCGGCTTCATAGCCTTTTTTCTGTTTATATTCGTCTAACCAAATAGGTACACCATCTTCTCGTAAACGCCAAGTAAGCGGGTGTGTTTCATATGGATGGGCAAAGGTATTAATGGGGCCAAAAGAGGTTAGGGGTCTCATTTATAGGCCTCCAATATGGTTCCCACATTTTCAGGTGTTAAGTTACCATAAGTATCTTCATCAACCATCATAGCAGGAGCTTTGTCACAATTACCTAAACAACAAACAGGAAGAAGGGTATAGCGACTATCTTCAGTAGTTTGGCCAAGTCCTACGCCTATCTTTTTGATAATAGCTTCTAGTACGGAGTCGTGACCACCTATATAGCAAACCATGCTGTCACAAACCCTAATAATATGTCTACCTACTTCTTGACGAAAAATTTGACTATAAAAAGTTGCCACTCCTTCAATATCAGTAGCAGGTATATTTAGAATATTTGCTATGTAGCCTATAGCCTCATCAGGCACCCACCCATGGTGTTTTTGTACCATTTTTAATGCTTCAATAGAGGCAGCACGAGAATCTTCATAATGTAAAGTTTCATGCTCAATGGCTGCTCGTAAAGCTTCCGT
>CALYQH010000350.1 GCA_945283395.1 uncultured Ventosimonas sp.
ATTAACTCATTTAGAAACTAATTGGATTAAGGAGGTTAGTGATTTTTTTTATTTGAACTGTCTGCTGTCTATTAAGTGTACTAAGGAGTGAGATAATTTGGTAATATTGTTTTAAATTAGTCTGGAATTGAGATATTTTCTGCAAAATACTGTCAGATAAGGTTTTGTTAGCTATGTGCCAAAGATGTTTAATTATAAGCTGTTTGATTGCTTCTATTGAATCTATAATGGCTAAATGTTTTTTGATAGTTAAAGTTGCCATTGCTTCACATTGTAAAAAACATTATTTTAATATTTGATCATAACATTCTATGTTTTTGTTAGCAATAGATCAACTCTACTAAATGAAAAGGTAAAGGAGGTTTTGCTTATGATGGAATAATCTACAAAAAACTTAGTTACCTTCTTATCTTAGACGTTAAAATACGTTTTGCTTATTACAAAAAAATAAAGCCGCTATAAACAAATAAATTATATAAGAACAACAGATTTTCTGTAAAAATTGCTAACTAAAGCTCAAGAACTCTTTACGTTAATGAACGGTTATCTATCCTTTTTCAAATTGAAGTTAATAGGTATAGTAATAGCTCTGCTATTACTTCCTTTTAATATATCAGCAGGAGGTTTAGGTAATGGTTCTGCTCTGGTAAGTAAGTCTAACACTTCTTGATCAAGCAGAGGAAAGCCTGAGCTTCTAATAATACGTTTACTAAGTACCTGACCTTGTGCACTAATTGTAAAGTTTACTATAACAGTACCTTCTTGGCGCTTATATCGTGCTTCAGAAGGATATCTTTTATAGCGAGCAATACGGCCAAACAGTTGAGATTGCCAAGTAATTTGTGCCTTAGATGGAGTGTTTGAGGAGGTAGTACCAGGCGCTGCTACTCTATCAGATATATTGCCACTTGCCATTGATGCATTGGTTGTCACATCTGCTTTAGGTTTGGTATCTTCAGTAATTTGCTTAGGTTTATCTAGAGGTTTTTCAATGGGTTCCTTAATAGGTTTCTTGATAGGTTTGGGTTTTTGTTGTTTTGCTATAACTATTTTGGGTTTAGGAACCTCTATTGGCTCAGGATCAGGTAACGGATCAGGTTCATTAATAGGCTCTGGTTGTGTTGGTGTTGGATCAGATGCTACTTGTTCCTTTGGAGCTGGGTCAGGCTGCGGATTATTATTGGGTGCTTCTGGCAAAGCCGCTAGTTCTATCATAACCGCTGCTGGTGCAATCTGGTTATTAGGAGGAAGAGGATTCCACCCTATCATTAATCCAGCGGCTACTGCTATATGGAGAATAATAACGATAATTAAAGCAGTTAACCATCGACTAAAATCGGCTATAGGGTTACAACTCATTTGCTTACTAAAGCTCCCATCATCTTCTTTGAAGAAATTGTAAGATAGTTTACTTTAGTTAAATTAATAATTATTTTTAGACTTATTTGGTAAAAAAGGGCACTATTAAATTTCAACCAATTGGTAAATAGTTTACTAATAATCATTTGGTTAGTTAACTTTATTATAAAATAAACTAGCTTAACCATTATGGCTGTAATTAATGGTTTAGTTTTAGTTAATAGCGTAGCAGATAAATTTTGTAGATAGCTTTGCAGAATTGTAGTAGATAATGTAGTTACTTGAATGATTAAAATAAAAAATAAACCTTGCATTACTTATTTCCTAATGCCTCTAAACCAACTAGTCCAATTTTCAAATAACCTGTTTTACGCAAATCATTCATTACATTAATAAGATCTTCGTAATTAACACTTTTATCTGCTTGAAAAAAAATAGTAGTCTCTTTATTACCTTTAGTTTGCTTTATTAGTTCGTTTGCCAGTTGTTCATCATTGCTTACCAGTTCATTACCTAAATATAGTTGGTGATTAGCTTTAAGTGTCAAAACTATAGGTTGTTCAGGTCTAGGCTGAGGTGTAGCAGTAGAAGCTGGTAAATCCACTTTAATATCTACAGTAGCCAATGGAGCAGCTACCATGAAAATGATAAGTAAAACTAACATTACATCTATAAAAGGAGTAACATTGATATCGCTTAATTCTTTACTAGTATCACTACCTTCTTTTAAGTGCATTACCATTATTATTAGCCTATTTTTGTTATATTAGATCTATTAGTGTTAGCTAGGTTGATAGTTTGGCTTTTTCTATCTAAATCTCTACTTAACAATAGTAAAGTTTGTGCTGAAATATCACTTACCATCACTTTATAGTGGGCAATAGAGCGTGTAAATACATTATAAATAATTACAGCAGGAATCGCGGCTACCAGACCCATTGCTGTGGCTAGAAGAGCCTCAGCAATACCAGGTGCCACAATTGCGAGGTTAGTAGTTTGGGATTTAGCAATACCTATGAAGCTATTCATTATGCCCCACACAGTTCCAAATAACCCCACAAAAGGTGAAACAGCTCCTATGGTAGCTAATAAGCCTGTACCAGTATTCATATTGCGACCACTAGCAGCGATAAAAAGGTCTTGACGAAAAGCAGC
>CALYQH010000351.1 GCA_945283395.1 uncultured Ventosimonas sp.
AATAGTAGTTTTTTCTCCTAGTAGTGGATATTTATCATTTGCTATCCATTCTGTAGTTAAACATTGTTTACTAGAATCCCATTTGATAGGTTCAATTAGAGGGAATTGATTTATTATGTCTTCTTGTTGAGCTAACCAATCTTCAACTTGTAGCTTATTAATTGCAGCTAGCTTGATTTGAAGTTTAACATTCACTAAAGATAAATAACTATGCATATCATATATGCTAGCAATATAAAATGGCATGCCCCCTACAATTCCTGGGGCCTCTGGCAATATTCCTCCTAATAAGTTGGCATCACCATAGCGCTCATATAGTTTTTTGATATTAGGCATAGCTTGATAATGAAACTCATTTTGTTTGTAAACGTTGGCAAACTCTTGAGGGGTTTTATTTACAAGCTGAAAAATATCTTCAAAATATTTATAATAACTATTCATACTCGCCTCAGCATTGTAATTAAGAGGTAAACAACGATGAAAAGCTTGCTTAATCAACTCAGCATTAGGACTGATATACCACTTAGCTAATTTCATGGTATCCATAATAAATACGGTTGGCGAAGTTAAATATAGGTTAATGAAGGCAAAATTACGCTCATTTTTGATTAGGGTAGACAATAAATTAGTCTGTTCTTCTAAAGAAAAAGGTTGTAATAAATCAATTAAATATGGCTGATTTAAATGAAAAGCAAATTGGGGTTTATCCATTAACTCAGCTATTACATGATAAATAGTTAATAATTTTCTTACAGCTATTAATGCATCTATCATATAGCTGTTACCTTGTAACATACGTTTAGCAAAAGCTACTTCCTGTTGCAATATAGTCAATGCTGGTGCTATCTCTCCATCTTCAATAAGGAAAATAGCTTTTGCTAGACGTAATTTCGACAAATTTAATAATATTAAATGAGTTTAGAAATTAAGATTACCAATTAAATAATAGGCATCATAATAAGGTTGTTGGATAGCCTTTTCATAACGAGCTATTATTAGTTGTAACTCAATGTCTGCTAGCCATCTATCAAAAAGTGGCTTTTGGCTCAGTACTTCATCTATAGAACATTGTTTTGTTAGATCTTCACAAGGAAGCGGATAATAGGACTTTCTCTTTTTCGAAGTTTTCTTATAATTCTTTCCTAAATAATTCATGCCTGTTTGAATGTGTTTAGCATATTTAGTGTCTTGTATATCAATAGCCTTTTTTAAGACAGCTTCATTATTGATAATAATTTTTTCAGCAATATCTTGATAGTCAACATTCTTAGCAGCGTCAATTAAAAATAGCGAAACATAAGCATTTTGTTTCATTTGTTCTTTATCTACAGCGGTGATAGATAATAACTTTTCAATTTCAGGCTGCAACTTAACTATAACCGACTTTGGCTATCTCCTGACAGCATGTCTTAACAAATAGTATAGTAATATAATTGTAATATAAAACTTCATTTCATTTGCCTAGTTATAAAACTATTGTTAAATATTGCAACTTTTACATTATAGCTATCACACTATATAATTATTTTTGTATCATCATCCATAGACTATATTGGCTCAAATATATAATGGATAGCTATCATTAATTTATATAGGAAATAGCCTCAATTACAAGCTTAATTTTCTAGTAGAAGCTTTAATGAATTCCTTTTTTAAATCATCATAGGTATGTACTGCTGGATACTGAGGAAACGCTTTAATAACATTATCAGGCGCATGGAACAAAATACCTGCATGAGCTTCTTCAAGCATAGCAGTATCATTGTAAGAGTCACCAGTAGCAATACAACGATAATAAAGACTTTTAAAAGCAATGACTGATTGACGTTTAGGGTCTTTTTGACGTATTTGATAATCCACAACCTTATCTTGATCATCTATTACTAAATTATGACAAAGTAAAGTTGGTGAACCTAATTGGCGCACTAATGGCCTAGCAAATTGGTAGAAGGTATCAGATAAAATGACTACTTGGAAACGTTCTCTCAGCCAGTCAACAAACTCAATAGCTCCATCAAGCGGTTTTAAAGTGGCTATCACTTGTTGGATATCCTTAAGCTTCAAGCCATTTTCATCCAAAATACGTAATCTTTGCTTCATTAACACATCGTAATCAGGAACATTTCTAGTTGTTGCCCTTAATTCTTCGATACCTGTTTTATCCGCAAATGCGACCCAAATTTCAGGGATTAGCACACCTTCAAGGTCTAAGCAAGCAATTTCCACAATTCATTCCTCAATAAACATATAACATAAAATTACTTATTTATAATATTCATTATTATAATAAGTTATACTTTGAATATTTTATATGATATAGATATTCATATATTATATTATTCTTTTTGTTCGTTAGTAGGTCAAATAACATTTTAAATCTTCTCTAATCTTTTTAACAAATTTATAGAAAATTTATTTTAGAATAACTCCTTAAACTTAAGAGCAGCTAAGTGGATGCCAATTAACGTTGCACTTAAATAAAAACTTATAATAAATAGCTATATGGCTAATAC
>CALYQH010000352.1 GCA_945283395.1 uncultured Ventosimonas sp.
ATTAAGAGTGTTAAAATTAAACTGAGTACTTTTACCACTCTCATAGCATCTTCGCATAGGAAGTAAGCTTCAATGGGTACTTATATGCTCTGTTTCTGCTTTATCATGCTTTTCATCTTTAACATTTGCATTAGTATCTGCAATAATTAAAGGCTCTGGCATATATTGTAAAGCTATTTGCAATACTTCATCTATCCACTTAACAGGTTTAATTTGCAAATCGCTTAAGATATTATCTGGCATTTCTTTAAGATCCCTCACATTCTCATGAGGTATGATGACAGTTTTAATACCTCCACGACGAGCAGCTAAAAGCTTCTCTTTCAAGCCGCCTATAGCTAATACTTCGCCTCTTAAAGTTATCTCACCTGTCATGGCTACATCAGCCTTAACAGGAATGTTAGTTAATGCCGAAACTAACGCGGTACACATACCTATTCCTGCGCTTGGGCCATCTTTTGGGGTAGCACCTTCAGGAATATGGATATGGATATCTTTCTTTTCATAAAAATTACTAGCTAACCCTAAAGCATTAGCTCTACTACGAACCACTGTTAGCGCAGCAGTAATAGACTCTAACATGACATCACCTAGAGAACCTGTCCTGATAGTTTGGCTCTTACCATCTACTACTACAGCTTCAATAGTCAACAATTCGCCACCGACTTGGGTCCAGGCAAGGCCGGTGACTTGTCCTACTTGGTCTTGCTGTTCAGCTTTACCGTAATGATATTTACGGACGCCTAATAATTCCTCAAGATCTGTAGGTTTAATTTTAGTTACTTTAGGTTTAGTAAGATTAATATTTTTCCTTACTACTTTTCGGCAAATCTTCGCAATTTGCCGTTGTAAATCTCTTACCCCAGCTTCTCTGGTATAATAACGTATTATATCACGCTGAGTGGATTCTTCGATCTTTATCTCTTTAACCTTTAACCCATTAGCCTCAATTTCTTTAGGTGCTAGATATCGCTGCGCAATATTAACTTTTTCATCTTCCGTATAGCCTGGCAGGCGAATAATTTCCATTCTATCTAATAATGGCGCTGGAATATTCATAGAGTTTGAGGTACATACAAACATTACATCAGATAAATCGTAATCTACTTCTAAATAATGATCGTTAAAATTATGATTTTGTTCTGGATCTAATACTTCTAATAAGGCTGATGCAGGATCACCTCTCATATCACTAGACATTTTATCCACTTCATCTAGTAAAAATAATGGGTTACGCACAGCAATTTTAATCATTTTTTGAATGATACGACCAGGCATAGAACCAATATATGTACGGCGATGACCTCTAATTTCTGCTTCATCTCGCACCCCACCTAATGCCATACGAACAAATTTTCTATTAGTGGCACGCGCAATAGAGGAGGCTAACGAAGTTTTACCTACTCCTGGAGGGCCTACTAGACAGAGAATAGGTCCTTTAAGTTTTTTTACGCGTTTTTGAACAGCTAAATACTCTAGAATCCGCTCTTTGACTTCTTCTAAGCCATAATGATCTTCTTCTAAAATTTGTTCTGCTTTAGGCAAATCTAATCTTACTTTACTCTTATGCTTCCAAGGTACATTAATAAGCGCATCTAAATAAGAACGAACAACTGTGGCTTCAGCAGACATAGGAGGCATTTGCTTTAATTTATTGAGTTCTATGTGAGCTTTGTCTAAGGCTTCTTTAGACATACCTGATTTAGCAATACGTTCTGTTAAGTCCTCAATCTCATTAGTACCATCTTCAGAACTACCCAATTCCTTCTGAATAGCCTTCATTTGCTCATTTAGATAATACTCTCTTTGACTGCGCTCCATTTGCTTTTTAACGCGAGCACGGATACGCTTTTCTAATTGCAACAGTTCAACTTCTGTATCAAGCTGACTAAGCACATAATCGACTCTGGTAGCCAAATCAATAGTTTCTAAAATTTGTTGTTTTTGGTCAACTTTTAAAGACATGTGCACTGCAATAGTGTCCACTAAACGCACAGTATCAGTAATGTCACCTAACGAAGAAAGAACCTCAGCCGGTACCTTTTTACCTAACTGAACATAATGTTCAAATTGACTTACTAATGTTCTATTAACTACTTGACTTTTATCCGCATCAAGCACTTGTTCATCTAAAATAATGATAGTGGCTTTATTATAACCTTCTTGCAAATCAATACTTTCGACTTTAGCGCGTTTTTCACCTTCAACTAATAATTTAACAGTACCATCAGGCAGTCTAAGCATTTGTAAAATAGTTGCTAGCGTTCCAATTGTATAAAGACCCTGTACAGTAGGTTCATCATCAGCAGGATTTTTTTGGGCTAATAATAAAACTTTTTTATCTACCTGCATGGCGGCTTCTAATGCCTCAATAGATTTTTCTCTACCTACGAAGAGGGGAATTACCATGTGAGGATAAACCACTACATCTCTTAGTGGTAATAATGGCACGTCAGCTGTTATATTCATAGGCAACTCTGGCATGTATAGAAAAAAGTAAAAAGCATTGAT
>CALYQH010000353.1 GCA_945283395.1 uncultured Ventosimonas sp.
AGAACAACATGTGGCTGCTTTAGAAGGTGGTGTAGGAGGGTTGGCTTTAGCCTCAGGAATGGCCGCCATCACTTATGCCATTCAAACTATTGCTGAAGCTGGTGATAATCTAGTGTCGGTAGCTAAATTATATGGGGGTACATATAATTTATTAGCTCATACATTGCCGCGCTTAGGTATTACTACTAAGTTTGCGGCACATGATGATATGGCGAGCATTGAAGATCTAATAGATGATAAGACAAAGTTACTATATTGTGAAAGTATCGGCAATCCAGCAGGTAATATTGTAGATATTGAAGCAATGGCAAAAATAGCACATAGACATGGAATTCCACTCATAGTAGATAATACAGTAGCAAGTCCTGCTTTATGTCGGCCATTTGAATATGGTGCTGATATTGTGGTGCATTCCCTTACGAAATATATAGCAGGTCATGGCACTAGCTTAGGGGGAATGGTGGTTGATTCATGTAAATTCCCTTGGCAGACATATGCAGCGCGTTATCCTATGTTAACCACTCCTGCCCCATCTTATCATGGCGTTACTTATACAGAATCTTTTGATGAAGCTGCCTATATAGCGCGTTGTCGAGTTATTCCTTTACGAAATATGGGCGCGGTATTATCACCTTTTAATGCTTTCCAAATTTTACAGGGTATTGAAACTTTATCCTTGCGTATGGAACGTCATTGTGAAAATGCTTTAAAAGTTGCCAATTATTTGGAACAACATCCTCAAGTCAGTTGGGTTAAATATGCAGGTTTAACAAGTCATCCAGAGCATTTATTAGCTAAAAAATATATGAAAGGAACTCCTGCTGCAATTTTATCATTTGGTATTAAAGGGGGCATAGCCTCAGGAATTAAGTTTATTGATGCTTTAAAACTAGTTGTACGTTTGATAAATATTGGGGATGCTAAATCATTGGCTTGTCATCCTGCTTCTACTACCCATAGACAGTTAAATCCTGAAGAGTTAATTAGAGCCGGAGTAAGTCAGGATATGATTAGGTTATCTATAGGTATTGAGCATATAGACGATATTTTAGCTGATATAGAACAGGCATTGCAGAAAGCTAAGTGAGTTTGGCTGGTGATCAGTTAACATTAATATCTTGTTTTAATTCATGTTATTAGCTAATATTTAAACTTTATTTTAAGCTTAATTAAGTAATCTTTTGATATATTTTTTCTTATTAAGAACTGTATTAAATTTCCTTAATTAAAGATATTTAATTATAATCAATATCTTTATATTTTAAATAAACTTGATTTTTTGGATATTCATTTAATTCAAAAAGTTAAATACGGTTTGAGTGGAATGAAGAAGTTAATTGTATTTTTAATATCTTGTTATAGTCTGGTAGGTTGTGTAAATAATCAAACTAAAACAAAAACTAAGGAGCTGACTTATCTTGAGTCATCTTCACCTTTCGCATTATCCTTTAAGAGAGAATTACATTATAAAGATGATAAAACAATAGATACATCGTTATTTGGATTGAAGCAAGCTTTCATAGCTCAAGAAGGGGATTTTAATAGATCTAAAAATTTAGCTGCCTCACCTACTGTTCACAGTATCTTATCTAGGGGATTTACTTTGATAGGAACACCTTATAGGTATGGTGGTCAATCAGTAAAGACTGGTTTCGATTGTAGTGGTTTTGTCAGTTATCTTTATAGTAAAGAGGCAGGTATTCATTTGCCTCGTTCTACTAGACAAATGATAAGAATGAAAGCCCCCAAGGTTACTAAAGCAAAGCTTAAGCCGGGAGATGTATTATTTTTTGCAACAGGCCGAGGGCGACAGGTAAGCCATATAGGAATATATATAGGAAATCAATACTTTATTCATTCTGCTAATCAACGAAAGGGTGTTCGTATAGATAGTTTGAGCAATAGATATTGGAATGTTAGTTTTATAGAAGCTAAACGAATTTTAAACTAATGCTATTTTTGAGTTAACATTGATTAATAGTTTGGTTATAATAAATAGCTTTTTTGTTATTTAATTAACAACATGAAATAGTTAAAGCTGGGGTGCCATGTTGAAAAAACTTCTTATCTTAGCGTTTTTTCTTGTAGTTTCAGGCTGTTCTATCCATAAGCCTATTCGTCAAGTAGCTCCTACTCCTGACATTACTGTCCCTGCTAGTGCTGATGAAGTACCGCTAAGTGCCATGAGTTTAATTGGAACTCCATATGTATGGGGTGGCAATACCCCTGAGTCTGGTTTTGATTGTAGTGGTTTAATAGTCTATGTTTATAAAGGTTCTGGCATAAAACTACCTCGTACCATTTCTGCTATGAGTAGCATGGTTTCTCCCTCTATTAATAGGAATGCATTACAAGCTGGAGATTTAGTTTTTTTTGCTACTAATGGAGGACGAACAGTAAGTCATGCTGGTATTTATGTGGGAGATGGGCGATTTGTTCATGCGCCTAGTTCAGGTGGAGTAGTAAAATTAAATAATTTAAATGAAAACTATTGGCATAAAAATTTCGTAT
>CALYQH010000354.1 GCA_945283395.1 uncultured Ventosimonas sp.
TTTCTGTAACTCGTTTAAAAGGGCTAGGACGCCCTATCAACACTCTTGATAGACTCATGGCAGTATTAGCAGGTTTAGTTGCTGTCGACTGGGTAATAGGATTTAGTGAATCAACTCCTGAACAATTATTAACAGCAATTAAACCTGATATACTTGTTAAAGGAGGCGATTATAATGAAGATGAGGTAGTAGGTGCTGATATAGTCCAAGCTTACGGAGGTACTGTAAGAGTTTTAGGACTAGTAGAAAATAGCTCTACAACCGCTATTGTGGATAAAATTAGAGGCCAATAAATAACTCCCTAAACTCACACAAAACATGATATTATAGCTTAGCCGGCTGTGACCGGTTTTTTTACGTCCAAGTAAGTAATAGAGGACTCAGATGACCAAGCTAGACCGCTGGCTTTTACCAGATGGCATTGAAGAAGTTTTGCCAAGTGAAGCCGCCTATATTGAAACAGCTAGACGTCGTATCCTAGACCTTTTTAATAGTTGGGGATATGACTTAGTAATAACCCCACAAGTTGAATTTATTGATGCCTTACTCACAGGTACTGCACAAGACCTTGATTTACAAACTTTTAAAACTATTGACCCACTATCAGGTCGTTTATTAGGCTTTCGGAGTGATATAACACCGCAAGTTACACGTCTCGATGCTCACTGGTTAAAAGCCGACACTCCAGCTAGACTTTGTTATGCAGGAAGTATTTTATTAACAAAACCTAGAGCACATACTACTTCACGCAGTCCTATTCAGCTAGGGGCAGAGCTTTACGGTAATAAAAGCACTGCTAGTGATATAGAAATTATCAGCCTTATGTTAGAAACTCTCGCATTAGCTGAAATAACCAATATACACATGGATCTGGGTCATGTCGCTATTTTTAGAGGACTCGCTCAAGCTGCTGAGTTATCAGCTGAATTAGAAAATCAACTATTTGATGCATTACAACGTAAAGCTATAGATGAGATAGCAGAGCTAACTGCGCATTTACCTAAAAATCAAGCTGCCATGTTTACTGCTCTAACAGAATTGTGTGGCAATCAAGATGTAATTACAAATGCTAAAAAACTCTTAACCAAAGCACCTAGTTCAGTACTAAAAGCGCTCGATAAATTAGCTGAAATTGCAGAGCAAATTAAGTTACGCTATCCACATATTCCCCTTTACTTTGACTTAGGAGAATTGAGAGGATATCAATACCACACAGGAATAGTTTTCGCTGCCTTTGTGCCTAATATAGGACAAGCTATTGCTCAAGGTGGCCGCTATGATAGTGCTGGCATTGCTTTTGGCCGTTCTCGGCCAGCTACAGGCTTTTCTTCAGATTTAAAAACCTTAGTTAATTTAGGACAAGCTAATTTCGACCAGCACAAAACAGCTATTTGGGCACCTAGTGGTGAACAAGTGGATCTTTACAATACAATTATTGCGCTGCGCAAAAAAGGGCATAGAGTAATCCAAGCACTACCTCAACAAACACTAGCCAATGCTCAAGAAGCAGGCTGTGATCATTATTTAGAGTTTATTGAAAATAGTTGGCAAATTAAGTCAATCATGGTGGGGAAATAATCATGGGTAAAAATGTTGTTATTTTAGGTACACAATGGGGTGATGAAGGCAAAGGTAAATTAGTTGATTTATTGACTGAAGATGCCTCAGCCGTTGTCCGTTACCAGGGTGGACATAATGCCGGCCATACTTTAGTGATAGACGGCCAAAAAACTATTTTACGCCTCATTCCCTCTGGCATTCTCCGCGAGAACATACAATGCTTAATAGCTAATGGTGTAGTACTTGCGCCTGACGCTTTTCTTAAAGAAGTAATAGAGCTTGAAAATAAGGGAATTAATGTCCGGGAGCGTCTTCATATTAGTCCCGCATGCCCCCTTATTCTTCCTTATCATGTAGCTTTAGATCATGCACGTGAATTGGCTAGAGGCGCTTCTAAAATCGGTACTACTGGTCGAGGTATTGGTCCTGCGTATGAAGATAAGGTGGCTCGCCGTGGCTTAAGAGTGGCTGATCTGTTCCACCGTGAGCACTTTGCAGCTAAACTAGGGGAATTATTAGATTTTCATAACTTTTCGCTCAAGAATTTTTACCATGTAAAGACTATAGATTTCCAACAAACCTTAGAACAATGCATGGCTTATGCTGAACAAATTAAGCCAATGGTATTGGATGTAACAGCTCGTTTACACGAACTTCGCCGTAATGGTAAGAATATCATGTTTGAAGGTGCACAAGGTGCACTTTTAGATATTGACCATGGTACCTACCCTTATGTTACTAGCTCCAATACTACCGCAGGCGGTGTAGCCACAGGTTCTGGTTTTGGGCCTATGTATCTAGATTATATATTAGGCATTACTAAAGCCTATACCACTCGCGTAGGTTCTGGCCCTTTCCCTACTGAATTATCAGATGAAATAGGCAGTAAGTTAGCAGAGCGTGGCAATGAATTTGGTTCTGTAACTGGCCGTCCAAGACGTTGTGGTT
>CALYQH010000355.1 GCA_945283395.1 uncultured Ventosimonas sp.
AATTCATCAATAAGCTGAGCAATAGCTTGTACTGAACGTTTATTAAAAATATCTGTGATATGCACTAACTTATTGAAACACTCAGTGATTCTATTAGATAATCTAATCGCGAGGATACTATTGCCTCCCAACCAGAAAAAGTCACTGTCTGAACTTATACTCTCAGGGGCAATGCCAAGCAATTCTGCAAAACTCTCAACCAATTTTTGTTCGGTGCTGGTCGCTGGAGCAATGTATAAACTCTCTGTAGTAAGTGAAGGTATCGGAAGTGCTTTTCTATCTATTTTGCCATTAATATTAATGGGCAATGCATTAAGATGAACATATGCACTAGGCAACATATAATCAGGTAAAAACTGCTGTAAATATTGTTGAATTTTATCTTGGGCTATAGAACATTCAGCTACATAATAAGCAACTAGATATTTATTGCCTAAACTATTAGTAAGAGCTGTAACCAGCGCTTGTTTAATACCTTGGTAACTAATTAACCGTGACTCAATTTCTCCTAACTCAATTCGAAAACCTCGAATTTTCACTTGAAAGTCATTTCGCCCTATGTACTCTAGGTCACCATTAGCTAAGTAGCGAACTAAGTCTCCTGTTTTATAAAGCCTTTCATTATTGCCTTGTTTTTTTGCTTCTACACTTTGAAATGGATTAATAATAAATGCTTTATTGGTCAGCTCTATATTATTTAAATAACCTCGTCCAACACCATCTCCACCTATATATAATTCACCTATCACACCTTTGGGAACAGGGCGTAAATACTCATCAAGTATATAAAGACAAACGTTATTAAGCGCTTTACCTAAATTGTTACTTATATCATTTTTCTGATAGGTATGAGTTGTTGTTAAGACTGTTGTTTCTGTAGGCCCATAGCCATTAATTAAGATAGTTTGCTGTTCACAATAACGTTGCACTAAGGTATTATTTGCTGCTTCACCTCCTATACTTAATACAGGTATAGGAAGCAAATCATTTTTATCTAATAACGCCGGCGTTATGAAAGCAAAATAGATTTGCTTATCTTTTATATAAGCCACTAATGCATTAAAATCTAACCTTTTATCTTCTGATAGAAGATGTAAACAATGGCCTGATAATAAAGCGTTATAAACTTCTAAAACATGGGCATCAAATACATAGTTTGAGAACCATAATACATTCTTATAAACTTGCTCACTCTTTAAATGAAGAGCAGCTTGATTTGTTGTTGCAAAATTAACTAATGAATAGTGCTCAATCATTGCCCCCTTTGGTTTTCCTGTAGTACCACTAGTATAGATGATATAAGCCAAATTATGTGATTTGGTTTGAGTGTTGATATTATGCGTATCATATCCACGAATCATATCTATAAAAGCATTATCATCTATTGAAATAATTGCCGTTGAATTTCCTAAACATTGGTTAAGATGGTTTTCATAGTAGGTATTGGTTAACACAGCCTTAGCTTTCGTATCATCTACCATTAATTGAATTCTTTCATCTGGTGCTTTAGGGCTCATAGGAACATAACCTGCACCAGCTTTAAGGATGGCTAAAATACTAATTATCATCTGTTCAGATTTATCTAAATATAAAGCTATAAGATCATCAGGTTTAATGGTTAATGAAGCGATAAGATAATTAGCTAATTGATTCGTATAATCATTTAGTTCTTGATAGGTAAGTTGAATATTTTCATAAACAACAGCTATATTATTAGGTGTTTTTTGTACTTGCTGCTCGAATATTTGGCTAACCAATTTATCCTTAGCAAAAGGAGCCATACTAATGGGCTTTGATATTACTAACTGTTGATACTCGTCGTGTGTTAAGAGGCTAAGTTGTTGTGTTAAAATGGCTGGATTGATGATTAATTGTTGCAGCGTTAATTGAATACCTTGTAAAACACGCTCTATTGTTTGTTTACTAAATAGTTCACCCGCATATTTTATCTTAAGCTGAATTTGTTCTAATTTTTCAAAAGCAATTACTGCCAATGGATAATCTAACTTTTCTTTGCTTTCTTGGAAGGTTACTTTCAATTGGCCATTAGTAATTTCTGAAATAGGATAATTCTCAAATACAAAGAGAGAATTAAACATACGGGTACCAGCTTGTTGTAGCTTGATAAGATTTATACTACAGTAATTATTAACATTATTTATATGGAGTTGGAGTTGTTTTATGGTATCAATAACCCGCCCTTCTGTATGTTCTAAAATAACAGGTAAGGTATTGATATATAGTCCAACTGACATCTCTATGCCATCCAACGGTAAATTTCTACCTGACACCGTCATCCCTACAGTGGTTATCTTGGTATTACCATATAGACTTAATTGTTGATGCCAACAATATTGCATGAGGGCATTAAGGGTTATATCATTGTTATGACATAATTGTTTTAACTGCTTTGACTGCTGTTTTGTGAATGTTATCGCTAGCTCTTGTTGATCAATAACAAATTTATGTTCACTCAATTTAAGGTGGCGCATCTCTTCCTTCAAGA
>CALYQH010000356.1 GCA_945283395.1 uncultured Ventosimonas sp.
TGGAGCATAAAATAGTTGTTATAGGTTCAGATGATGATGGTAATGATAAAACTGCTCCACAAGTAAGGATAACTAGAAAAGGATTAACTAAGTTATCTGAAATGTTGACTGTAGATAGGGCGGTGTAGTTATGTATATTACCTCTAAGCAATATAACATTGAGCTATTGAAACTAATGCAAAGATTTGCAACTGACCAGCAATTATTTAATTTGTCTAAGTGCCTTGAAAGCAGGGCGCAAAATTTAGCTTGTGAAAATCTCTCTTTTAGAGAGGCTAAAGCAAGCTTAACAGTTAAAACTATAAGAGATTTATTAAATTAACTAACAGCCCCTTAATTGGGGCTTTTTTATACATAAAAATTAATGTCGTGAGGACATAAATATGACAGACGGTAAGATCAAAATAGAGATTGATGCTAGTGATGTTGGAAAGGCTAAAAAGGAGCTGGATAGTCTTTCGAGTTCGGTTGAAAATCTTGAAGACACATCTAAAAGTACTACTAGAACTTTTGTTGAGACGCAAAGAGAACTTGCTGCATTAGGAACTGCTAGCAGGGAAACATCTAAGGCCGTGGATGAGGTGAGAGCCTCTCTTAGTAACTCCGCTAAGCAATTAAGAAGCATTAATAACTCATGGAAAGAAACCGCAGACGCTCAAAATAAGGCTATGTATAGCTATAATAAAGTAGCATTAGCTGAGGAAGCCGCTAGAGAAAAAGCCGTTAAAACTAGAGCGGAAAATGAAAAGAAAAGGGCAGGCTTAGAAAAATTACTTGGTGCCATTGATAAAACTGAAAAAGCACTAAATATCTTAGACAAACAAGAGTTAGAGCTTACCAAACATTTCAAGGCTGGACGTATCGAAGTAGACGCATACAACGGCGCATTAGCTAAAATTCAAGCTAAAAGAAATGCACTTACAACAATAAAAAACGAAGCGAAAAGTACTACTCAAGAGGTTGGCAAATTAAGCAAAGCTATTAAACTACTATCTGGGCTAGCGGTAACTGGCTTTGCCGGATACGGCGCAATTAGTTTCGGTAAAAGCGTAATCGAAACAAGCTTACAGATGGATAAAGCTAAAACCATTATGGAAAATGCGACTGGTTCAGCAAGTAAAGCTGGTGAGGAGCTTGATTTTGTTAGGGGTATATCAAAAAAGCTCAATATAGAGTTGATAAGTGCGGCTAATGGTTATGCAAAGCTAGTAGCCGCTGCTCAGGGAACCCCCGAATTAACCAATAAAGTGCAGGGAATGTTTGAGGGTGTGAGTGAAGCTGCCTCTGTGCTTAAGCTAGCCCCCCATGAAGTGAATAGTATTCTAGTTAACTTTGAGCAGATGATTAGTAAGGGCAAAGTAGATTTAACAGACCTTAAGCAAATAGCTAATCTAATCCCCGGCACTTTTGAAAAAGCAGCTCAAGGCTTAGGAACTAATACTAAAACAATGGCTGAATGGATTAGTAAGGGCTTAGTACCTGCTAGTGAGTTTTTGCCCCGTTTCTCTGAAGAATTGCATAAGGCATTCGGTGGAAGTGCTCAGCGGGCTTCACAAGGACTACAAGGTCAACTAAATGCACTTACTAATGCGTGGACTGAGTTAAAAGAAGAAGCTGGCAACGCTGGGTTTGTAGATACGTTCACTGATGCTGTTAAGGAATTGACTAACGTATTGAAAGATCCAGCTATGAAGGAGGGGCTAAATACATTAATCAGCGGTCTTGCCCAATTAAGTAAATGGTCAGCCCAAGGATTATCTAATGCCGCTGGAAATATAAAGAAATTCTCAGAAGATGCTGCTGCAAAAAAATATGGCATTAATGCAGATGATGGTGGCAGATTCCTTGAGGCCGAACAAAACGCAAAAGCTAAATTAAATGAAAAGCAAGCAAATTTGGCTAAGGCGATATCAAAGGGAAATCAACCAGATGACTGGATTAGATTATTGAAAGCTTATGTTGTTGAGGCAGAAAAAGAGTATAGCAAGGCTGCAAAAGATCTTGAGGAATTTCAGAAAAGATATTATCAGAACTGGAAGAGAGATAATGATAAGATAGGCGCTGAAGCAGCGAAAGAAGATCCTATAGTAAAGCAATATAAAGAAACAAAAACCAAGCTAGCCGAAGCCCAAAAACAGCTAGACGAGCAAATGAAAGCAGACAACGGCAATATAGATGTCAACCTTGCTGATCAAAAGGATATATACCAGAAAAACCTTGATGAATTACAAGCAGAAATACAAAGTAAGTATGACGGCTTATTAAAGGAACAAGATAGTCAATCATCACAATTAAAAGGATTACAAGATCAATATGCGGAGTATTCAGCTAATTTAACCAAGCAGCAAAAAGAGGCTGTCTTAGGTCAGATTGCACAAATCAAAACCTATTTAGCTGAACTAGATAAAACTATAAGCCAATTCAAGCCTTACGCCCTTGTCACTAATAAGCCTTTTGTTCCTACTAACAATAACAAGGGTAGAACTGGCAAATCAGCGGCTCAACG
>CALYQH010000357.1 GCA_945283395.1 uncultured Ventosimonas sp.
AGCTAACCTAATGCGTTACTCTTTGAGTATCGTGTTGTTTAATTTGATTAGCTAGTTGTTGAGCCTGTTGGGCAATAGTAAAGGCTTGTTGAGCTGTTTGCTGAGCTTGCAGGGCTGTTTGTAGTGCTTGTTCACTAGTAGCTTGAAGCGATTCAATAGCACTAGTGTCTTGATTACAAGAGCAACCAACCGCTAATAAGGCAATTGATATCAAAGTATAAGCTTTGCATAATAAATACATTGTCATATTCTCTAATTCAGTTAACAAAAACAGCTCTAATAGACATCTAAGAGGTCATTTATACTTCAAGGAAATGGCCATCATTTTATATTATCCATAAAAAAAGCCAATCAATTGATTGGCTTTTTATTAATGTAACGTAAATTATTTATGTCCAGCTTTCTTTACCATACGTGAAGCACGTTCGTTGGCTTCGTCAGCTGTTTGTTGAGCTTGTTGAGCTGCAGTTAAAGCTTGTTGAGCTGTTTGTTGAGCTTGTTGAGCTGTTTGTTGAGCTTGATTTGCAGTATTTTCAACAGCAGCTAATTTTTCTTCGGTGTTATTGCTTGAACAACCAGCAGCTAGAACAGCAACTAAAGCTAAAGCAGATGCTTTAAGAACCATATTCATTGTTTATCTCCTAAGATAAGGTGTTTTTCATTTTTTTTATGGCTTATGCCATAGTTTCATGTAATCAAAAGTTTTCTTATGTTACCTTTAAATCCCATTAGCGGTTCTTAATAACTATTAAGAAAACAACTGATATTATAACTTACCTTTAACTATAGACCATAGCTAATTGATTAAATTTTCACAATATAAAGGTAATGTTCATATTAGTTTGTATTTTTTAAAGAAAGTTCAGCTTAGCTAATCAGGTAATAGGTTAACTCAGCAAAGTCACTAATTACTGCTTTGGGATGATAGCTTTGTAAAGTTTTTGTGTCCTGTGCGCCATAGCTTACAGCAATAGCCTCAATGGTTGCGTTGCGAGCCATCTGTAAATCAAAACTGGCATCTCCTACCATGATGGCTTGCTGGCTAGTTAATTTGAATTGGCTTAATAATTCTCTTAGCATAGTGGGGTCAGGTTTACCTGTGGTCTCGTCAGAGCAACGGCTGGCATCAAAAAAATGGCTTAATTTTAATGCCTGTAAAATACGATCTAGCCCTTTACGGCTTTTCCCAGTAGCGATAGCTAATAAATAGCCTTTTTGTTTGAGTAGGATGAGCGTTTCTAAAACATTTGGATACAATTTAGGCGTTGTTTTCTCAAGGGTTATGAAAATTTCAGCGTACTTTTTTAAAAAAATAGTTAATTGTTTTTCAGTAATGTAGGGGTAAAGCTGCATTATTGCTTGGTCAAGTTTTAAACCTATAATATTTTTAACAGTTTGATCAGCAAGTAATGGTAATCCTAAATCCTCAGCCGTTAGATGAATGCTGTTGACGATCAGCTTTATAGAATCTACTAAAGTACCATCCCAATCAAAAATAGCTAATTTATAGTTTAGCATTTAGTTGCTCCATAGCTTTTTGCCATAAAGCTTCCACGGGGGCTTCAAGTTTTAGTTGGCTTTGGTCTGGGAGTGTAATGGTTAAATGCTGCGCATGGAGAAATAATCTTTTACCTCCTAATGATCTTATTGCTTTGCTAAAGTCGTCCTCGCCATATTTGCTATCGCCTGCAATAGCATGCCCTGCAAATTTAGCATGTACTCTTATTTGGTGGGTACGACCCGTTATAGGCTTAGCTTCAACTAGGGTGGCAAAATCGCCAAAACGCGCTATTACTTTAAATTCAGTTACTGCCTTTTTACCTTCAGGATTTACTTCAACCATCCGTTCCCCAGAGCGTAGGTTATTTTTTAAGAGAGGAGCTGCTATGGTCTTTTTCGAGCTAGGCCAATGCCCCTTAACCAATGCTAGGTATTTTTTATCTATACCATCACCTCTTAATTGTTCATGAAGATGGCGCAACATACTGCGTCTTTTGGCTATCATAAGTAAACCTGAGGTATCCCTATCTAATCTATGGACTAATTCTATTTCTTTTGCTTCAGGACGTAATTGCCGAAAGGCTTCAATTAACCCACAGCTTAAGCCACTACCACCATGCACAGCAAGGCCAGCTGGTTTATTTACTACTATTAATTTGTTGTCTTCATAAATGATAGCTGCTTCTAGCCTTTCTAATAAAGGTTGTGCAACAGCTTCTTGAGCTTGTTTGTCTGCTACTCTTAAAGGGGGGATTCTAATTAGGTCGCCAGATTGGAGTTTATAGTCAGGTTTGATACGCCCTTTGTTTACTCTGACTTCTCCAGTGCGTAGGATACGATAAATAAGGCTTTTAGGAACGCCTTTAAGCAAAGTTCTAAGAAAGTTATCTATGCGTTGTCCTGCAAAACCAGCTGCTACTTCAATATACTGTACGCCGTTAGGTGTGGGGAAGTCTGTCATAATTAGTAAGAAATAAAGAAAATAAATAAAAAAGTTATTTTAA
>CALYQH010000358.1 GCA_945283395.1 uncultured Ventosimonas sp.
CAGATACGTTAAACATTCCGAATCAATAAATATCTATTAGATGAATACGATATAGTTGTAATAGCACGTAAAGGGTTTGCTGAAATATCAACCACTGAATTGCAAGTACAATTTACTAAATTTTGGAAAATACTTTCTAGCAAGAAGGTAAATAAACCAGAGGTTAGCAACACTAATGCGTAAACTGGCACTTGTTATGATAAAATTATATCAATATGGTATAAGTCCGTATTTAGGTTGTCATTGTCGTTTTTACCCTAGTTGCTCTTGCTATACCTATGAAGCCATAGAAAAATATGGTTTTTTACGAGGTAGTTATTTGGGTGTTTGTCGAATTCTTCGCTGTCATCCATGGAATCCGGGTGGATATGATCCGGTTCCTCCTAAAGAAACTTCAAAATACTTATCGAAGATTAAATAACCATGGATATTCAACGTTCAATTTTATTGGTTGCATTAGCAGTTGTAGCTTATATGATTTTGCTACAATGGAATAATGATTATCATAAGATACCTGAAGAATCAACGCATATAACTCAACAACAAGTAGAGCAACATATTAATACGCCTGCTGGAACAAAAGATGATAATGGTGACTCGTCAATTCATCAACCTGCACCTTCTGACAATACAACAGCCTCTAATCATAGTGGTATAACAGAAACCGCCACTACTACCCCAGTCTCTACTAATCAACAACTTATTAGTGTTGAAACTGATGTTTTTAAATTAAAAATAGATCCACATGGTGGAGATATTATTCAACTAGATTTAATACAATACCCAAAAGCATTAGCTACACCTAATATACCTTTTAGATTATTCAGTAATACAGGAGAAGTATATTATACTGCCGAAAGTAGAGTATTATCTTCTAACAATAGCACCATACCTTTCTATCAAACTGATAAACAAAGTTATAAACTAGAAGCAGGCCAGAAAGAGTTAAAAGTTAATTTAAGTTATAGTAAAGATAATGTTACATATGTTAAAACTTTTACTTTCCTAAGAGGTTTGGATGAAACTTTTGCAGCTAAAAAGAAGAATAGAGTAAGTTGTATTAATCCTTTAGCTTATCGTATAAATATTGATTATAAAATAACTAATAATAGTGAAAAACCATGGCACGGCTATTTTTTAGCTTCATTAATTCGTAATAATGCTAAAGATCCTTCTTCTTCTACAGCTACCAGCATGACAACATTTTTAGGTATGGCTTATTGGACGCCGGATAAACCTTATAACCGTATTGCTATGAAAGATGTAGATAGCATTATGCGAGTTGCTCTACAAAATAAAGCTGAGCAAAATCTTAATTATTTACCTTTACCATCATCTACCGTAAAAGGAGGTTGGATTGCTTGGTTACAACACTATTTTGTTACTGCATGGGTAGGTAATAAAAATGATAACCATGTTGTTAAAACTTACAAAGAACAACAAAATAACTATATAGTTAGCTTTACAACCCCTTTGGTTACTGTTCAAGCAGGCCAACAAACTCAAGAAAATTTAACCCTTTATGCTGGTCCAAAATTACAAGATAGCCTAAAAGAACTATCGCCAGGTTTAGATTTAACTATCGACTATGGTATTCTAAGCGTAATTGGCAAGCCTATCTTCTGGTTATTACAGCTTATTCATTCTGCACTAGGTAATTGGGGTTGGTCAATAATAGTCCTAACTATCATAGTTAAATTAATTTTCTTCCCATTATCAGCTACTAGCTATAAATCAATGGCAAGAATGCGTGCCGCTTCACCTAAAATGCAAAGCATTAGGGAACGTTATGGCGATGATAGACAAAAAATGTCTGAAGCTATGATGAAACTCTATAAAGAAGAAAAACTTAATCCATTAAGTGGCTGTTTACCTATTATTATTCAAATGCCAGTATTCATTGCTTTATATTGGGTATTATTAGAAAGTGTTGAAATACGCCAAGCTCCTTGGTTAGGTTGGATTCATGACTTATCAGTAAGTGATCCTTACTTAATATTACCTATTATTATGGGGGCTACTATGTTCTTACAACAAAGGTTAAACCCAACACCACCTGATCCTATACAGGCTAAAGTATTCAAAATAATGCCTATTATTTTTACTTTCTTCTTTATTTGGTTCCCAGCTGGTTTAGTTTTATACTGGGTAATAAATAACGTGTTATCTATTGCTCAACAATGGATAATTACCTGCCAAATTGAAGCAGCAAAGAAAAAGTAAATAAATAAACGCCCCGTCAATGGGGCGTTTTAGTTAATAGGCTAAATCATGCTAATTAATGACACTATTGCAGCTATTGCTACAGCTCAAGGTAAAGGAAGCGTAGGTATAGTACGTATTTCGGGAAAACAAGCTAAAACAATAGGCTTAAAACTATCAAGACAAACCGAATTAAAAGCAAGATATGCTTATTATGGCCCTTGGTTTGATCAACAAGGCAATATAATAGACAACGGACTACTTATGTATTTTGCAGCTCCAAATTCCTTTCCAGGTGAC